>CBCTKQ010000083.1:0-7795 GCA_965147515.1 uncultured Eggerthellaceae bacterium
GGTGGTGCCGGGGCCCCCCCAGTATGGCACATGGGTTGCGGGGGCCCGCCCGCATTGTCCAAAATGGCCACGTCCCCCGTCACGCGAAGCGGCAACCTTGCTAGTAGACGCAGAGACGGACTTCACGTGGGCATGCAGGCGCAGCTTGCTGCGTCCCTACGTCGACATCCGCGTTAGGAGTTCTGCACTTCCAGCAATTTGTTGCGCAGGTCGGTCTCGATGCGCTGCATCTCCACTTCGGCCTCGGCACGCTTCTGGCGGCCCTCCTGCTGAATCTTCACCACCTCGTCGAAGGTGCGGATCAGCGACTCGTTCGTCTTCTGCAGCGTCTCGATGTCGACGATGCCGCGCTCGGACTCGCGGGCCACCTGCACGGTGGACGTCTCAAGCATCTCGGCGTTCTTCTTCAGCATGTCGTTCGTCAGCTCGCTGACGGCGTTCTGCGCCTTCACGGCCTCGGTGGCGTTCGCGATGCCCAACGCCAGCACCATCTGGCTCTTCCACAGCGGGATGGTGTTGACGATGGTGGTCTGGATCTTCTCGATCATGGTGATGTCGTTGTTCTGCACCAGGCGGATCTGCGGCGCCATCTGCAGCGATATGGTGCGCGTGAGTTCCAGGTCGTAAAGCTTCTTCTCGAAGCGCGTGCAGCGCTCGTCGAGGTCGCGGGCGGCCTGGGCGTCCTCGGGACGGCCGGTCTGGGCCGCCTTGGCCTTCAGCTCGGCCAGCTCGCCCGAACGTATCTCGGCCAGGCGCTTCTTGCCGGCCAGTATGTACATCGTAAGCTCCTTGAAGTACGCCAGGTTGTGCTCGTGCATCTTTTCCAGCGTGGCGTTGTCCTTCATGAGCTGCATCTGGCGCTCCTGCAGCGACTTCACGATCTTGTCGACGTTGGCCTCGGCCTTGTCGTAGCGGGTGCGCATCATCTGTATCTTGTTGGCGCCGCGCTTGAAGAAGCCGAAGAGGCCCTTCTCCTCGGTTGCGTCGAAGTTCTTCAGCTCGGCCACGACGCCCGAGACCAGGTCGCCTATCTCGCCGAGGTCCTGCGTGCGCACGCTGGCCAGCGCGCTTTCGGAGAAGTCGGTCAGCTTCTTCTGCGCGCCCACGCCGTACTGCACGATGAGGTTGCTGTCGTTCAGGTCGATCTGCTTGGAGAACTCGTCGACCATCTTGCGCTCCTCTGCGGAAAGCGCGTCTTCGGCCGCAGCCGCGTCCATCTCGTCGCCGGCGGGGCTTTGCGGAACCACCAGCTCTACCTCGTCGACCTCGACCGGCGCATCCGCCACCGGTTCGGGCACCAGGGTGAGCTGGGGCGTGGGGGCGTTGCTGAAGTCGTCTTGCATCGTCATTTCGTGTCCTTTCCTTCGAAGGCGCCCTCGACGAGGCCTTCCTGTGCGAGAACGGTGTGCAGCACCGAGATGTCGGTGGAAACGTCCCAGGTCATGTCCTTGAATATGGAGTCGAGCAGCCGTTCGAAGGCGACGGACAGCACGTCCAGCGTCTCTTCTATCTCGCGCTTGGCGGACGTGATGTTCTCGCCCTGCACGGGTTGCGCGTCCAGGTCTGCGTAGGCGTCGAGCAGCTTCACGGTGGTGGGCAGGTAGTAGTCCATCAGCTTCTGCAGGTCGCCGATGACCTCGGGGTGCTGCCCGGCGTACTCGAAGATCTTCTGCACCACCGTCTCGATCTGGTGTATCTTCCGCGTGATCTCGGGGTCGGGGATCTGGCTGTTGATGGCGCGGATGCGTTCTACGTAGGCATTGCCCTTGGCGAGGAGCTGCTGCTGTTCGCGTGAGAGCCGCACGTCGGAATCGGGCGCGGCCTCGCGCGTCAGGCGGCGCATGTTCTCCTGCTCGGCCTGTCGGCGTTCGAGGTCCACGCACTGGCGGTAGGCCTCGTCGGTGACCATCAGCTGGGTCTCCGACGCGTTCAGGTGGCCTTGCGTGAACATGCCGGCCGAGATCATCTTCTTCAGGTCCTTCACGACCTCGTCGCTGCTGCGTCCCGTCATGCGCGAAAGCGTCGCGACGTCGCACGCCTGGTTGGTGCCCAGGAGCCTCTTGTACTTGAGGAAGCGGTCGGCGAAGCCGATCTTTCGCACGCCGGCCGCCAGCATGGCGATGCTTCCCCCCAAAAGGGCCAGCATGGCCACGGCAACGGGGACGAACCCGCCTCCGACCAGCGCGGTGCCTATGAGGGTGGTGACGGCGCCGCCCGCGAAGGCCAGCCCGAGCACGGTGCCTCCCACCGTGAGCCCGACGCCTGCGGCCTTCGTGCTTCCGCCCTTGGCGAAGCGCCACTTCACGGCGTTCAGGGCCTCCTGCTGCTGACGGCGCGCCATGGCCGCCTGCTGGCGCTGCTGGTACATCATGGCGGCCTGCTGGCGCTTCATCGCGTCGGCCTGCTGGCGCGCGCTGCCTTCGGCGGCCTTCTGCTGCGCGGCCTGCTGGGCGCTGGCCAGCCCGCGCCCTATGGCGTCGGTGGCCGCGTTTATGCCCTGCTCGACGGTTTGGCGCAGCGCGGTGTAGTCCTGGTTCGCGATGGCGTCCTGCACCGCGTCGCGAATCTGGTCTCCTATGTTCCCCTGTTGACTCATCTGCGTACATTCTACCCCCTGTTCGCCGGGCCTCCGTGCTGATTACGCTAAACTTTGGGCAACACTCAAGCGCACGGAAAGGCGAAAGATGAAAGCTATCATCCCCGCAGCCGGGCTGGGGACCAGGTTCCTTCCTGCAACGAAGGCCATCCCGAAGGAAATGCTCCCCATAGCGGACAAGCCCGTCATCCAGTACGTCGTGGAAGAAGGCCTGGCCTCCAACGCCGACGAGGTCGTCATAGTGAACTCGCGCACCAAGCAGGCGATCGAGGACCACTTCACGCCCGACCCCGACCTGGTGGCGCATCTGCGCGCCAAGGGCAAGGACGCGCTGGCCGACGCCGTTGAGCACGCCGGGTCGCTGAAC
The DNA here is from genome assembly GCA_965147515.1 of uncultured Eggerthellaceae bacterium. Classification (GTDB taxonomy): domain Bacteria; phylum Actinomycetota; class Coriobacteriia; order Coriobacteriales; family Eggerthellaceae; genus MGBC163016. The sequence continues at coordinate 2,964 of CBCTKQ010000083.1, forward strand.
GTCGGGTTCGTCTACCAGGACGAGGCGCTGGGACTTGGGCACGCGATACTATGCGCCAGCCAGAAGGTTGAAAGCGAAGGCTTCTACGTGCTTCTGGGCGACGTCATAGTGCCCGAGTGCAACATGCTCCCCGCCATGCAGGCGGTGTCGGACGCGCATGGCGGCGCGTCGGTGATCGCGGTCATGCCCGTGCCCGACGAGGAAGTCGACCGCTTCGGGATCATATCCGGCACCGAGGTGGAAGACGGCGTGTGGAAGGTGGACAGGCTGGTGGAGAAGCCGGCGCTTGCGGACGCGCCCACGAACCTGGCGGTGTTCGGGCGCTACCTTCTTACTCCGCGCGTCATGGAGCTGCTTGAGGACGTGAGGCCCGGCGTCGGCGGCGAGATACAGCTGACCGACGCGCTGGACGCGCTGCTTCTGGAGGAGGAGATGTACGCGCTGGTCATCGACCCGGCCGACGGCCTCGACAGCGGCACCATCCCCAATTGGCTGGCCGCCAACGAGGCCCTGGCGAAGTAGATCGCGCGTGCCATTGGAACACATCCAATGGCACGCCCTTCACGTTAGGAGCGACCATGTTCTCATCGGCTGACTTTTCCAACCTGCCCGAGTTCGGCGCCGGGCACTACACCGACCTTGAGGCGCTAACCGGATGCACCGTGTTCGTCGCACGCGGCGAGTGCGCCGAGGGCGTGACCTGCGCCGTGGACGTGCGCGGAGGAGCCCCCGCCACCCGCGAGACCGACCTGCTTCGCCCCGAGAACATGGTGCAGAAGGCCAACGCCGTGGTCATAGGCGGCGGCTCGGCGTTCGGGCTTGAGGCCGCCTGCGGCGTAATGGAGGAGCTGGCAGACGCCGGGATGGGCTTCGCGCTTGCGGGCCTGCACGTTCCGATAGTACCCGCGGCCTGCCTGTTCGACCTGCCCGTGGGAAAGCCGGCATGGCCCGACAAGGCCGCAGGGCATGCGGCATGCAGGACTGCGCTGGAGTTCGACGGGGCCAACCTCGCGCAAGGCGTCGTCGGTGCGGGCGCTGGCGCCACCGTTGGCAAGATGGGCCATCCCGAGCAGGCCATGAAGTCGGGCTTCGGCTGGGGCGGCCTTCGCATGGGAGAGCTGGTGGTGATAGGCTGCGTCGCCGTGAACGCGCTGGGCAACGTGGTGGCCGAGGACGGAAGCTGGCTTGCGGGAACCCGCGACGCCGAAGGCAACGTTATGGACCCGCTCGTCGCTGCCGCACAGGCGATGGCCGCAGAAGGCATCGCCGCAGCTGGCTCCGATGCCGAAGGCGGCGTGAAGAACACCACGCTGGGCGTGGTCCTCACGAACGCGAAGCTTTCCAAGGCGCAGGCCACGAAGGTCGCCCAGCAGGCACAGGACGGATACGCCCGCGCAATAAAGCCCGTGCACACCACAAGCGACGGCGACACCATATTCGTGATGGCGTCGGGCAAGGTGCAGGCGCTTCCCGACATGGTGGGCATCATGGGCGCCAACGCCATCGAGGCCGCCATCCGATCCGCCGTCCGCCACGTGTAGCGTGACAGTGGAACTTGCCTAACGGCACGGCGTCGTTTCGAACGATTGCCGCAATCAGCTTGCTGCGGCGATGGGGGCGAGCTCCATTATCTCGTCGCGGTGCAGTTCCATGGAATCCCACAGGTCTATGTTGCGTTGCATGTTGAGCCAATACTGCGGAGACGTGCCGAAAACGCGCGCCAGCCTTAGCGCCATCTCGGGGCTGACGGAACGCTTCTCGCGGACAATGTCGTTTGCCGACTGCCGCGACACACCCAGAAGCCTTCCGAGCGACGCCACGCTTAGCCCGTAGTCCGGCATGAATTCCTCTCGCAGCATCTCCCCCGGATGCGTAGGCTTTCGAGCGATAAGGATAAGCTCGTCTTCCTGTTTTTCCGCGTCGTTCCTGTTCATTTCTCGCCCTTTCTTTCCTCAAGTGGGCCATCATCGATGATAGTCGCAGATTTCCACGTCATAGGCGTTGCCGTTCTCGAACGTGAAGCAGATACGCCACTTGTCGTTAATGGATATCGCGTATTGCCCAGTTCGATCACCTGTCAACTTGTGAAGCCGATTCCCTGGCGGAACCCTAAGGTCTTCTACCCTGAAAGCGCTGTCGATCATGTCGAGTTTCCGGACGGCACGCTTCTGTATGTCCGCGGGCAGCGAAAGCGATGCTCCGTCACGATACAGACACATAGTAGCCTCGTCTGAGAATCCTTTGATCATCGCAAACCCTTCAACGGAATCACCATGATGATTGTAATGTGTAACGTGACGCATTACAACATCGAAATCCATCGTCTTGCAAAAGCGTAAGGCGAAGGTAAGGCTAATCGATGGCATCGGATGCCGCGCGTTCCTACGATTGAAGCTGCCTGCTTGCGCGCAGGCTTCGTCGAAGGAAAGGACGCGCGATGTACAGGAAGACGCTGGCGATAACAACGATAACGATAGTCCTGGTCGCAGTGGCGGCAGGGGTGGGGTGGTGGATCTGCTCGGACTCGGCCGAAGGCTACTACTACGTGCAGGTGGACAACTCGAAGACGAAGGAGCTCGAGTCAAAGGGCGGCGCCATCGACCCGACGGGAGGGATGAGCCTTTCCTACACGCTTCCTGCCTACGACAAGGAAGGCGCCGAATGGGAGATAAGCTTCGGCACCGAACGCGAACTTAGGGAAGGCGCCTACCTTCGCTTGACCGTGGTGCCCATCCGCGGCGTCGTCGAATGGATGGAGGTGCAGCCGGAAGACATTCCCGCGAAGGCCCAGGCGCATCTGGCCGACAACGGGTGAGGCGACTCCGCGGCCCCTGCAACGTCGGTTTCCGCCGCTCTACGGTGCGTTTCTCGAAAAAGTTGGGCCATTCTGCGCAACGATTGCGCCAAATGGCCCATCAAACGCTAAAATATCCCGAAACGTTTAGTCTGCACGTTCCAGAATCGTAGTTTGCGGCATATTCGTTTAATGGAGGGGTTCCCGCGTTCGCGCGGGAGCGGTTGCCTGTTTCCCAATCAGGCGGACAAGGAAGGAATCACACATGAAGAAGATCAAGACAATCATCGCCGTGGCGTGCGCGGGCGTCCTGGCGGCAGCCCTCGTCGGCTGCGGCGGCGGTGCTGCCAGCTCCAGCTCCAGCGCCTCCAGCAGCGCGTCAGCCCAGGCGCAGGCCGGCGGCGAGAAGCTGCGCTTCGTCACCGGCGGCGAGTCCGGCACCTACTATGCCTACGGCAACGTGCTCGGCCAGTACGCCACCAACGGCGACTACGGCCTGGACATCACCGCGCTTTCCGGCAACGGCTCCAAGGCCAACATCGAAGCCCTCGAGGACGGCGACGCCGACATCGCCTTCTGCCAGTCCGACGTCCTGGCCTACGCCTACGACGGCACCAACATCTTCGAAGGCGCTCCCTACAAGGACTTCTCGGTGGTTGCCGACCTTTACCAGGAACAGGTGCAGATCGTCACCTGCGACCCCAACATCAAGACCGTCGAAGACCTGCGCGGCAAGACCGTCTCGGTCGGCGCCGCCAACTCGGGCGTCTACTTCAACGCGGTCGACATCCTGGGCGTCTACGGCATCACGCTGACGACTGACGGCTCCACCGACTTCACCCCCGTCTACCAGAGCTTCGGCGACTCCGCCGACTCCCTGAAGGACGGCAAGATCGACGCGGCGTTCATCGTGGCCGGCGCCCCCACCACCGCCATCACCGACCTGTCCACCACCAAGGAGACCTACCTGGTGTCTCTCGACCAGGCACACATCGACCAGCTGCTCGCCAGCAACCCCTACTACAGCGAGGCCGTCATCCCGGCCGACACCTACGGCACCGAAGGCCCCGTCACCACGGTTTCCGTCGGCGCGGTCATCATCGTCAACAACAGCGTGTCCGAGGACGTCGTCTACAACCTGACGAAGTCGCTCTTCGACGGCAAGGACAACAACTCCGACGCCCATGCCAAGTACGACGAGCTGGTGCTCGAGGACGCTGCGGCCATCACCTCCGTGCCGTACCATCCCGGTGCTGCGAAGTACTACCAGGAGCAGGACATCACTGTAGACTCCGAATAGTCAGACCATGATCCGGCCGCGCACCGGGCGCGGCCAAGCGTTTGGCCCAAGGGCTGCAGGGGATCCGTCCGCTGCAGCCCTTTTGCGTTAAAGAGGACCATAGGGGATAGAATGGGGAAACTTTTCAAGCGAAAGACCAAGGAGGCCACGCCCGAAGAGGTGCTGGCCTACGACCAGGAGCTCGGGGACTATTCCGACGCGGTGCCGCCTTCCATCGATGCCGACGAGGTGATGCGCAAGTACGACAAGGAGTCGAACACGCGCATCTGGGAGGGCATCCCGAAGATAGTCGTCACCGGCCTCATGGTGGCCTTCTCGGTCTATTGCCTGCTTATGACGCTCCTTTCTACGGAACAGGCCGAGGCGCGCCTGGCGCGCTTTTTGGCCTTCGTCATAGTCATCGGGTACATGATGTACCCGGCGCGCAAGACCAACCACAAGGTGAACAGCATCCCGTGGTACGACATCGTGCTGATGCTGGCCGGGTTCGCGTCGTTCATGTACTTCGCGTTCAACGTCACCGACATCCTGATGATGGGCGCGCGCATCGAGCCCTTGCACGTGGCGCTGGGCATCGTCGGCATAGCGGTGCTGGTTGAGCTCTGCCGGCGCTGCGTGGGCCTTCCGATCATCGTGGTCGCGGGGTGCCTGGTCATCTACGCCTTCTACTGGCAGATGACGTCCTCGTCGTCGGCGGACGTGTACTCGTCGCTGCGCAAGGTGGTGCAGAAGCTGTTC
>CBCTKQ010000084.1:0-7666 GCA_965147515.1 uncultured Eggerthellaceae bacterium
CACGCCATGGCCGGTGGAGAAGCCGCCCTTGAACAGCTTGCGCAGCTCGATCTGGCAGCAGGTGGTGGTGAGCGTGTAGAAGTCCATGTCGTGGATGTGGATGTCGCCCTCACGGTGCGCCTTGGCGAAGCGCGGGTCGATGACACACATCTCGTAGAACTGCTTGGCGGATTCGGAGCCGTACTTGAGCATGGTGCCCATCGCTGTGTCGGCGTTGATGTTCGCGTTCTCGCGCTTGAGGTCGGATTCGGAAGCCTTGCTGAAGGTGATGTCCTTCAGGGTTTGGATGAGGCGCGAGTTGACGTCGCGGACGCGGCTGCGCTCGGCGCGGTAGAGGATGTAGGACTTGGCCGTCTGGACGAAGCCGCTTTCGATGAGGGTTTCCTCGACGACGTCCTGCACTCCCTCGACGGTGGGGATGCCCTCGATGGCGCCCTCGTCGAGCTTCTTGGCGACCTTGGCCGCGATTTCGTCGGCGACCGCGCGGTCCTGCATGGCGGCACAGGCCTGGAACGCCTTCTCGATGGCGGTTGCGATCTTGTCTACGTGGAACTCTGTGGTGCGCCCGTCGCGCTTGATGATTGATTGCGGCATTTTAGTGCGTCCTTTTCTACGTTTTCCACAGTTATTAACAGCTTATGAACTGGTTTTCTACCAGCTTTTGCACATAAACCACAATATATTGTGGTTCGCTGTTTTGCGTGCGGGTACATATAGTAGACGCTGGAGAAAGAAAAAGCAACAAGAATTTGGTGACGAATCCGCCACGGAACGGTCGAGCGGCGGCCGAAAGGGACTTGATAGTGGGGTCGGGCCTGGAGAGGTTTCGCTCGACGCGTCGTCGCCTCGAACTAACTCGGCTGCGCCGAGTGGATTTCTCGGCTCCTTTGGCTTACCTCGCCTCCACCTCTTCAGGCTCGACCCCACTATCGCGACCTATACATCTATAAATAGCTCGAAAGCTGCATTTTTGTAAGGTGAGCGAGCGGCGCCTCCGGTGGTTCTAGTTCGCGCGAAAGCCCGACGACGCGTACTTGGGTACGCGAGGAGGGCTTGGAGGGCGAAGGAGAACCGCCGGGGCGTCCGCGCAGCGTCAGGCAATACTTCGGCCGTCTAAGGACGAAGTATGAGAATCAATCACATTATGCAAGTTCGCGATGTAGCGCTCGAGCAGGCGGCTGGGGCGGCGCTCGGCGTGCATGATGTAACCCACGCGCATGCGCAGGTCGGTGGAAAGCGGGATGGACACGATGCCCGACAGCATCTCTTCCGAAAGCACGCCCGTTGACAGCGTGTAGCCGTCGTAGTGCATGAGCAGGTTCGTCAGCGTGCCGCGGTCGCTGTAGCGGATGTTCTTCTTGTGCGGCAGCGCGGCGAACGGTTCCTCGGCGTAGTAGAAGGAGTTGTTCGTGCCCTGCTCGAACGAATAGCGCGGGTAGGGTTCGAGGTCTTCGAACGACAGGCTTTCGCGGCCGGCCAGCTCGTGATGCGACCCGACGAACACGTGCGGCTGCGCCTCGAACAGCTGGGTGAACGTCACGTTGGCCTCGTCGAACGCCCGCGACAGCACGCGGCTGTTGAAGTCGTCCATGTAAAGGATGCCTATCTCGCTGCGGAACGTGCGCACGTCCTCGATGATCTGGCCGGTGGCGCACTCGCGCAGGACGAAGTCGTACTCCTCGACCGCGGGCGCACCTTCGTCGGACAGTTCCTCGCACGTCAAGGTGAACGCCTGCACGCTGAAGTAGTAATGCTGCGACGACACCGCGAGGCGTTCGCTGCGCGGCCCCATGTTCGAAAGGTAGCGCTCTTCGAGCATGTCGGCCTGTTCGATCACCTGCCGGGCGTAACCCAGAAGCTCGGTGCCGTCGTTGGTCAGCGTGACGCCGCGGTTGCTGCGCGTGAAGATGGTTATCCCCAGCTCGGATTCAAGGTCGTGCACGGCGGTGGACAGGTTCGACTGCGACGCGTACATGTTATTCGCCGCCGCGTTGATGGAGCCGTATTCGGCGATGGCAATAAGGTAGCGGAGCTGCTGCAGCGTCATCGGCCGTCACCGTTATCGGTCCCGGCGGCGGCGCCGTCATCGGTCTCGGCGGCAGCGTCCCCGTCCCCGTCGTTTTCGCACGGCTTCAGGTAGCGCGCCAGCGTCTCCTCGAGCTGCCTTATGTTGATGGGCTTGGTCAGGAAGTCGTTCATGCCCGCCTCCAGCGCGGCCTCGCGGTCGCTTTCGAACGCGTTCGCCGTCATGGCGACTATGGGCACCTGCTCGCGCCCGTGCTCGCGAAGGAACTGCCGGATGGCGCGCGTGGCTTCGACGCCGTTCATGTTGGGCATCTGCATGTCCATGAAGATAAGGTCGTACGCGTCGTCCGAGGATTCCGACACCTTCGTCAGGGCCTCGATGCCGTCGGCCGCCCCGTCCACGCTGGCGCCGCGGCTTTGAAGCAACTGGGTGGCTATCTCCATGTTTATGTCGTTGTCCTCCACCACTAGGACGTTCCCTTGCACGCTCTTCCCGGCGAAGCCCGAAGCCAGCCTGCCTTCGCGCATCACCTTGTCGCGGCGCACGCTGTTCTCGGAGGCGATCTTGAACTCGACCTCGAACGTGACCTTGGTTCCCAGCCCAAGCTCGCTGTCGACGCGGATCGTGCCGCCCATCAGCTCGACCAGGGTCTTCGTTATGGCCATGCCAAGCCCCGTGCCCTCGGTGAACGTCGTGACTTCGTTACGTTCCCTTTCGAAGGGCTCGAAGATGCGCTCGACGAACTCCTTCGTCATGCCGATGCCCGAGTCTTCGACGACGAACGTGACCGACACGTACCCTGCACGGTCGGACGGGCGCTCGCACACAACCATGCGGGTGAGGTCGCCGTCGTTGGTGTACTTGAGCGCGTTGCTGGTGAGGTTAAGCAGTATCTGGCGCAGGCGCATCATGTCGCCGATGAGGATGTCGTGGTCTATGTCCTTAAGCACGACTTCCTTCCTGCGCTGCTTGGAGTCGGGCTGCGACCGGAAGATGGCGTCGATCTCGTCGGCGAGCTCGGTCAGCGAGAATTCCTCCTGCGACAGGACCGCCTTGCCCGACTCGATCTTGTTCATGTCCAGCACGTTGTTTATGAGCGAAAGAAGGTGCTGCGACGACGTCGAGATGCGCGTGAGGCACTGCTTGACCCGCAGCGTGTCGTCGATGTTCTCGCTTGCTATGGTGGTCAGCCCGACTATGGCGTTCATGGGCGTACGGATGTCGTGGCTCATGTTGGCAAGGAAGGCCGACTTCGCCGCGTTCGCCTCGTTCGCTTCTATGGTCGCCTGGTTCAGCGTCTCGCGCAGCTGGTCCTCGAAGCGGTTCTTCAGGTTGATCATGACCATGTATATGGCGATCATCACGACGACCGATACCAGCATGATCAGCGAGAACACCATGGTGGTCACGATGGCGTCGTTCACGTGGTCGTACATGGCGTTGACCTCGTCGGTCGCCTGGTCGAGGATTTCCTGGTTCAGGTCGAACAGCATGTCCATCACCGGGACCAGATAGTCCTGCGAATACGCCCTGACCTGGTCATAGGATGCGGTGTCGCCCTCGTCGTGCCAGCACATGGCGGTGAAGGTGTCCAGGCGGGACCTGAGGAGGTCGAACTCGTTCTGGAACTTCTCGACCTTGTTGCCGGAATGGTAGATGGAGCCGCGGATGACGTCGACCTGCTTCTGTATCTCGCTTTCAAGCGTGTCGATCGTGCCTTCTCCGATGGTGTCGTTGGCGTTCTCGTCCAACAGCTGGGTGACCGTCATGTGGTCAATGACGGTGCGCAGGCTGCCCAGGTTCGTCTCGATGTGGCCCGCGGCGACCGACATGGGATAGGGGCCGTCCTTGACGTGCTCCACTTCGCCTTTTATGACGGACGCGCTTTGGATCACGACGAAGAAGAACACTGCGAGAAGGGCGCAGACGATGGCCGCCGACGCCCGGACGAGCCATTTCAGCCTGGCTGCTTCCTTCTTCTGGGCTGCAACGTCGGTATTCATCATGTCCTCTCGGCCGTGTCCGTCGGCTTCGCGACTACGGCCGCGCGCCAACTTAGATGTTGTTGAGCAGCTCGAGGACGAATGCCGTGTTCTCCAGCAGCTTCTCTTCGCTCAGGTTCTCGAACTTGTCGTCGGCCTCGCCCAGGTATGCCGGCTTGCCGTCCTTCATTCCAGCGACATGGATGGTTTGCAGGCCCTTGCGGTTGGTGTAGTACGCCGCGCTTTCGCGCCATATCATCTTGGTGCTGTTTATGTGCAAACCGAGCGACGTTCCCGCTTTGGTGACATATCGTTTCACTCGGGAGGAAGCCTTGACGCGGCGGATGACGCCCTCTTCGTCGATGAGGGACAAGCTGCCCGCGCCCATGGCGTCCAGGTCGACGAAGATCGTCCCGCGCAGGTCGTCGGAATGCTGCGCCATGAACGACTTGATGCCGGCGTTGTCGGCGAGCTCGGCGCCCAGCGCCAGGAACCACACCTCTGTTTGGAAGCCGTGCGGCTGGGGGTTCTTCGTGAGGTCTACCTCGCCGGTCATGGACGCGTCGTCGGACAGGTTGCTGAAGGTGCTTGCGTAAGCGGCCACCTCGCCGAAGCTTGCAAGCGGGGCCGAGCTGGTGCGGAAGCTGCGGATGTGTTCGCGCTCGTCGAGCATGTCGCCGGCGCCGATCGCGCGGGTTTCGCTGTCGCCTTCGCCGTAGTCGGCGACGTCGTCGAAGCTGCGGCGCCTTTGCGTGCGCGGCGCGTCCGCCTGGGGCCCCCTGCGGGACGAGCGCTCGCCGCGGGCGCTGCCGTTGCGCGCAGACGAGCCGCGGCCTTGGCCCTGGCGCGAGCCGCCTTCGCGGCTGCCGCGTCCGCTGCGCTGGCCTCGGCTGGCGCCGCGGCCGTCATCATCGCTGCCGCCGTCGCCGCCGTTGCCCGCGATGCGGTCGCGCAGCGTGGAGAACGCGCCGCCGTTCCAGTCGTCGTCCCAGGCATCGCCTTCCCATTCCTCGGAACGCCTGCGCAGCGAACGGGAATTGGTGCTGTACTCGTCCACGTGGGAACGCCTGGACGAGGCGCCCCTGCCGTCGATGGCCGGGGCCGGGGCTGCGGACGCGGCGTCGTAGCCGGCGGACTCGTTCTGGAAGCTTTCCCAGCCGCCGCGGGCCGCACCCACCTCGCGGGCGTCGAAGCCTTCGTCGATTCCCACGGCCTCGCTGAAGCTTATGGAGTCGTTTTCGCGCTTCTTCTTGCGCGAGAAGATGCCACGCAGGCGGGAGGCGCGCGACTTGGGCATCTCTACGTAGCCCGGGCCGGCCATTGCGCCCGTGTGCGTGATGTTCTCGGTGTAGTCGGAGTCGTCGGCGTCGTGGATGATGATGTCGTCCTCGACGACGTCGGCGATTAGCTCGTCGCCCACGGGCTCGAACTGGCTGGTGGACGAAGCGACCGCGAACGCGCCCACCGAGCTCACCGACACCGCAGCGCCCGAACCCGAATCGGAAGGCGCGCCGGACACCTTGGGAAGCGGCGCCGACACGGGCGCGTCCAGGCTGGAGAGCGCGGCCTTCGCGTCCTCGTTTTCCGCGGTGGCGAGGAACGACGTGGTCGACCCCTCCTTGGAAGCGACCACGGTCGCCGACACGCTTTCCGCCGCGACGGCCACGCTTGCGGACTCCTGGGCCCCTTCGGCGCTTTCGGGCCTGGCGTTCTTCGGAGGCAGGTCGGTGGAGGGAAGCGAGGCCAGCGAGCTGCGGACCCTGCGTCCCGCGTTCTTCAGGGCCTCGCGCTTCTCGCCGTCCTTGCGTTCGGCGTCGTCGGCAAGCGGGGCGTCCTGATGCTTCACCTTCGCGCCTTCGATGGCGCCCGTGAGGCTGGGCAGGGCGATGGTGCGCTTCTTTCGGTTGCTTTCGGGCCTCTTGGCGCCCGCGTCCCCGTCGGAGGCGATGGCGCTTGCCTCTTCCAGGATGTCGGCGGCGGACTTGCCCACCGTGTCGACCACGCTGACGTCGGTCATGTCGGACGCCGATATCTCGGCAGGGATGTCGGCGGCGACGGGGATGTAGGATATGGTGCGGTCGGCGACGGCGGCCTGCTCGGCCACTTCCTCGACGGCCTGGGCGGCTGCGGCGGCCTGTTCTGCCTGCTGCGCTCCGATGGCTGCCGCCACGTCGGCCTGCAGGGTGCTTCCCGCCTTGCTGACGGCGTCTTCGGGCGTGAGCACCGCCTCGCGCGCGGCCTTGGCCTGTTCTTTCTGCGCCGCCTCTTCTGCGGCGTTCTTCGCAGCCTCGGCTTCGGATGCGGCTATTTCGGCCGCGACCGCGGCCACCTCGGCTTTGGCCGCCATGTTGCTTCCCATTATGTTCTCGCGCATCTGGTGCAGGCGGTCTTCGTCGATGCCCGACGCCGTGCGGCCGTCGACGGCGGCTGCGGCGTTCGCCTTGTCGGCTTCGCGGGCCTCGAACTCTTCGATGGAATGGGCGCTTGCCACCGCCGCGGCGTCCAGCGCGTCGGCGAAGCGGGACCGCTGAACGTTCCCGTCGTGGTAGTGCACGGGCGTGCCGGAAGCCTCGGCGTTCGCCTTGGCCGCCTTGATTCCCTTGCGGAACCACTCCGGAACGTTGGGGTCCTGCTCGTCGGGCCTGTCCAGAATGGCAGGCGCCGTCGGGATGGCTGCGGCCGCCGCGCCGGCGTCGGCTGCGCCCGGCAGCGCGACTCCGACCAGCCCGGCAGGGCGACTGGCAGGCACGACGCCTTCCGCCACCAGGCGCTCGGCGCGTTCGGCCTCGGCGGGAACGACGCTTTCGGGGTCGACCCCTTCGGCGGCTTCGTGATAGACCAGGTCGGTGTCGACGGGGAGCACGCCCGCTTCGCGGGCGGCGTCTTCGCCGTGCATTACAGGGACGATGCCGCTGCCCTGGGACTGGCCGTCGACGGCTTCGCCCTCGGCCATAAGCTCGCTGGCCTGCTCGGCCAGCGAGGCCGCTTCGCGCGAGCCTTCCACCAGGCGCCTTGCGACCTCCATCATGACGGCCACGCCCGACGCGTTGTTGTTGGCACCGTCGGTGAACGGCGCCGTCTGGTGCAGGATGTAGCCCAGAACCGGGAGGAACGCGCACACGGCCCCCAGCGCGATGAGCACGTCCCAGAAGACGAGCAGGCCGCCTTCGGCGTTGGTGAGGGTGCGAAGCAGGATGATGACCGGGATCAGAGCGATGCCTACCATCTCGACCCAGCGGATGGTGGTGAGGGCTCCGAAGATCGGCGGGTTGAGCTCGCGGCAGACCTTGCCCGAGTCGTAGCGCGCCATGATGACGATCTTGCGCTTGCGCGCGCCCTTGTCGCGGCCGCGGGGACGGGTGCGGGTGCGCCCGCCCGCCTCGGCGGCCTCGACCTCGTCGGGGGAGGCGTCGATGTCGATGGCGTCGGGCGACGGGGACAGCGACCCGGTGCTTTCGGCGTCGAGCCCCATCTCGCCGGGGATGTACTTGGCCAGGACGTTCTGGCTTATGCCGCGCTTCGCCATGTTGTTGAGCGGGGATATGCCCACCACTTCCATGACGAACAAGGCGGCCATTATGGCGCACACGATGATGGCCGGGACCAGCATGAGCGGAAGGAAGATGGCCAGCACGGCGAGCACGATCGAGACTATGCA
>CBCTKQ010000085.1:0-7582 GCA_965147515.1 uncultured Eggerthellaceae bacterium
AGGTCGAAGATGAACCGCTGGGGCGTCCGCGCAGCGTCAATCAATACTTCGGCCGTCTAAGGCCGAAGTATGAAAGCTACCCCACCCACTTCTTAAGCATGCGCACCAGTGTGTCGATCTCGAGCGGCTTGGACATATGGTCGTTCATGCCAACGCTGTGGGAATGCTTCACGTCCTCGGCGAACGCGTCGGCAGACAGCGCGATTATCGGGATCTGGGCAAGGTCGGGTCGCTGCATGGCGGCCGCACGGATGGCGGTGGCAGCCTCGTAGCCGTTCATGACGGGCATCTGGATGTCCATGAGCACAGCGTCGTAGTAGTTGGGTTCGTGTTCGACCAGCGCATCCAGCGCGATCTTGCCGTTCTCGGCATGGTCCACTTCGGCGCCGGTCAGCTCTAGCAGCTCCTGAGCGATGGTGGCGGCCATCATGTTGTCTTCGGTGAGAAGGATGCGCTTGCCTTGATACCCAAGCTCCTCGAGCATGACCTGCTCGTCGTTGATGGACGACGCCTCGCCGTCGATGAGGTCGTTCATCACCTGAATGAGCCTGGACCTGAACAGCGGCTTCGAAATGAACGCGTCGACGCCGACCTCTCGCGCCTCCTGTTCGATGATCGACCAGTCATAGCCCGACAGGATTATTATCGGCATGCTGTCCGCAGTCACCTCGCGTATCTTCTTGGCCGCTTCAAGCCCGCTCATTCCAGGCATGCGCCAGTCGAGGATCACGGCGTCGAAGGGGTTGCCCGCATCCGCCGCCTTGACCACCGCATCGATGCCTTCCTGCCCGGACATCACGTACTCAGACCGCATCCCTATGTCGTCGAGCAGCACGCACGCGCCTTCGCAGGCCACGGCGTCGTCGTCGACCACCAGCACGCGCAGGCCCTCGAGCTTCGAGATGTCCTCCTGCGCACCGTCGCGAAGCTTCAAGTGCACCGTGACCGTGAACGTGGTTCCCTCGCCTTCGGTGGATTCCACCTCGACGGAGCCGTTCATCATGTCCACGACGCTCTTGACAATGGCCATGCCAAGACCGGTGCCTTCGACCTTCGTGGTGCGCGAGTCGTTGGCGCGCGTGAAGGGCTCGAACACCGTCTTCAGGAACTCCTCGCTCATGCCACAGCCGGTGTCGGCGAACACGAACTCGTAGCATCCGCTGTCGGGGATGCGGCTTGGAAGCTCGGCTATGCGAAGCGAGATGTCGCCGCCTTCGGGGGTGAACTTGATGGAGTTGCCCATGATGTTCACGAACACCTGCTGCAACCTGGTGGGGTCGCCTATGACGTGCTCGTGCTTTATCTCCATCAGGTCGACTTTCAGGTTCTGCTTCTTGGCGGCGATCTGCGGGTTGATGATGGTTATGAGGCTTTCGATGGTTTCGGAAAGCTCGAACGATTCCTCGGAAAGCCCGATGGTTCCCGACTCGATCTTGGCCATGTCGAGCACCTCGTTGATAAGCCCCAGCAGGTGGCGGCTCGCCGACGTGATGTTGGCGAGGCACTCCCGCACCCTTTCGGGGTCGTCGACATGCATGCCCGCTATGGCCGTGAGGCCCATGATCGAGTTCATGGGGGTGCGTATGTCATGCGACATGGAGTTGAGGAAGTCGCTCTTGGCCTGCGATGCGTGCTCGGCGGCCTGGAACGCGTCCTCGAGCGCATGGCGCGACTCGATTTCGGCCTTCTTGGAAGCGGTTATGTCCTGCACGGCCACGAGGACCTGGGTGGGCTTTCCTTGGCTGTCGCGCGTGAGGGAAAGCACGGATATCTGGAACCAGCGGTCGTCGTCCTTGGTGCGGCACTCCTGCTGGAAGAACGACACGTTGCTTGGAAGCAGCCTTGCGATTTCCTTGGGGTCGAGCACCGCAAGGGTTTCGCCCGTGTCGCCGGACTCGATGGTGTCGCCGAAGAACTTGCAGAACTCCTCGAAACTTCCCTCGGCGGGCAGCCCGGTGCGCACTCCGCTGCTCTTCAGGTACTCGTATGTGCGGTTGACCAGGTCGACGGACAGCAGGCTGCTGAACAGGTTGGTAGACGCGTCGATGATACGCGTGGCCGCCTGCCGCTCGAGCAAAAGGGCCTTGTTCCTCTTGCGCGACTGCACCATGAACACGACGATGACCAACAGGGCGGCCAGCAACACGCCGGCGACCAGGATCAGCCCGGCCCAGTTGGCGTTGCTGACCATTCGGTTGGTGATGTGCGCAGGGAACGAACGCACCAGCACCCAGTCGGAGGACGCCAGCTTCATTATGTACGTGTTCCCCACGCCCTCGGAAGTGCGGTAGGTGAAGCTGATCGAAACCCCGTCGGCTATGTACTGGTCGACCTGTTCGACCGTGAGGTCGCCTCCGAGGTCTTCGCTGTCGAACATCTCGTTGATGTACTGCGCGTTGGGCCTTTCCGGTGCGGCCTTGGCGATGATCTCGCCGTCGGGCTTGCAAAGGTACGTCGGGGTGGCCTCGCCCGAGAAGTTGGTGGTCATGACCTCGGTGAGCGTGCTTTCCTGATAGACGCTGACGACCACCCCGACGACCTCGCCTTCGAATTCCACCGGAGCGAAGAAGGCGACGATGTTCTGGCCGTCGAACACGGCGCTGTTGATGAAGCAGGTGCCGCTTTCGCCCTTCATGCCTTCGATGTAGTAGTAGCGGTCGTTTGCCGTGTCTACGCGGCCGTCAAGGTTGTACGCCATTCCGTCGGGGGTCACGAAGAACGAGTCGTCGAACTGGGCGAGGTCGAGCGTGGCGACGGCTTCGCGCGGGTCGACGTTCGCGCTGGTGAGCGAATCCTCGTACACGCTTGCCACCATCTGCACGCTGCGAAGGGAATTGTCAAGCAGGTCGTTGACGCGCCTGGCCGTCTGGCCGGCCGACGTTTCCAGGTATTCGCCGTTCTGGGCGACGATCCTTTCGGTGTTCGCGTTCATGAACATCAGCAGCGCGATCACGACGGCGATCACTGCTACCACGACAGCTAGGATGCGGTTGCGAAGCGTGCTCTGCTCTTTGGTGTTCTTCATTTCGGCAGCCTATCTGATCGGGCGTCGGGTCGTTGCTGCGACAATGCTGCGCCAGTAGCTCGAACCCCGGTCGAAAGCGTTTCTGCGTTTGGATTCAATTATATAGAAAGGCTACTCTTCTTGGCTCTTCTTCTTTCGCTTCAGGAAGAACAGCAGGAAGCACCCCCCGGCCAAGGCCAACAGCAGAAGAGAGCCGCCTATGACGGCAGGAAGCCAGTCCATGAACCCAGCCTGGCCCGACCCTGCCGCGTTCGCGCTTCCGGAAGAGAGCGCGTTGCCGTCGTCCCTGATGGCCGACTTCGCCTTGCCCGTTCCACCCGTGCTGGACAAGGGCGTTTCGTCGTCGGCGATGATTTGGCCTTCCGCCGACTGAGTGCTCGGCTCGAGCGTGGTTGTCTCGCTTACCACGGGTG
This sequence comes from uncultured Eggerthellaceae bacterium, assembly GCA_965147515.1. GTDB lineage: Bacteria > Actinomycetota > Coriobacteriia > Coriobacteriales > Eggerthellaceae > MGBC163016. Next base: position 3,439 of record CBCTKQ010000085.1, read on the forward strand.
CGGGGTTGTTGGCGCCTGTGGTTTGGGAAGGCGTCGTGGCGCCCTGGCCGGTCGACGGTTGATACACGACGACGAACCCTCCGTTGCCTCCCTGGTTGCCGCCTTGGTTGCCTCCCTGGTTGCCGCCCTGGTTACCACCCTGGTTGCCGCCTTGCGAAACAGAAGGCAGTGCGGGGATGGCACGGGTCATGACATGCGAAGCGTCGTGAGCGCACACGCTTCGCTCCACGCCCGCGACTCCGGCAGACGCAGGCGTAAGCACGGCCCATGCCCCCCAGCTGTGTCCATGGGCGGCCACAAGCTGTTGCTGCCCAGCGCCACAGGTGGCGCATGTGCGAGCGTTTACGCCGGCGGTAGTGCAGGTCGGGCTGGTCACGGTGGACCAATTGCCCCAGGTGTGACCAAGGGCGGGAATGGCCTCGACATGAACCTCGCCGCAGATGGAGCACTCATGCCTGTGCGATCCCGCAGCAGTGCACGATGCGTCGGTGATGGGCTGCCAATCGCCCCACGCATGCTCGTGGTCAGCGAACTTCACGTCGTTGGTCACCACTATGGCGACGTCCTGGTCGAATTCGCCATCGCCGTTCCAATCGAAGCGGTAGCGATACATAAGCTTGCCGTCGTCACCCGCATACTGCCTCATGTATTCGGGGCTGACCATGGCCCAGTATTGGCCATCCGATTGAATTGCCGCGGATTCCGTCCAGTCGGAAGAGGTGCCGTCGTCCTCCCACCATTTGGATATCTTCTGATAGACGGCGTTGCTTGGGTTGACCCATTCGGGCACCGACACGTTGACGCCCGCCCACCATTTGTTGGGAGCGCGGCCGTCGTCGTTGCCCTCTTCCACGAACTCAAGGGTGACGTCCCCGTCGAAGACCGCAATGCTTCCGTCGACCTTCCCGCCGCCGTAGGCGGAAACGGTTCCGACAAAGCTGTAGATGCTGGCCACGCCGTACACGCCTTCGTACTTGAACACAGGGATGAAACCCTCGGCGCAGTTCTTCTCGGCGACCTCGCTGCTGAACAAGCCGCCGGAGATGGCGATGGTGGTGACGTCGGCCTTGTCTTTGTCGGAAGCCTTCTCGCCCAACGCCTCGACGCCGTTTGCTGTCGCGAACTCTCCTCCGGAAATGACCACGCTTGCGGGCACTTCGTTGGCCTTCAAGTTCTGTACAGTGACGGCATGCCCGTTGACGCTGCTGAACAGGCCGTCGGTGATGACGACGTCAAGGTTGGGGCTGGTTATGCAGTTCTCGTACATCTGGGAACACACCAGCAGCGCCGAACCTTCGACGCACGCCCCTCCGCCGGTGGGCAGCCCTTCGATGGGTTTGCCCATTCCACTTATGGTGCCCCCCTCGATGGTGATGGTTCCCATCCTGGCCTCGATGCCGGTATCGCCCTCGATTGCAGCAGAGCCTCCGACGGTCAGGCTTCCTTCGGCCGGCCAGTATATTGCAGTGCCACCCGAGGAAACTACCTCGCCGCCCGTTATGACCGCAGTGGTGCCTGCCGAGCCAAGGTTGTTCAGACCGATTCCCTGAATGCTGCCGTTTATCCTGCCGCCTGTCATATGCAAGGCGCTAACGCCGAAGGACTCGGCATAATCGTTCCCGTTGAACGTGCTGAGCGACATCGCGTAAGGGCCCTCTATCAGGCCGCCGGCCACCACGACGTTGTAGCTGTTGGCCACTACAGCGCCATAGCTTTCCGGATTGGGGTTGTCGTAGGAATCGCTGCGCACGAGGCCGCCATTGACGGTTATCGTTCCCATCTGGTTCTTGTTGTTGGTCAAGCCGTTTATGGCCATATGAGGGGAAGCAATCTGGCCGTCGTTGACCGTAAGGTTGGCGCCTAGCTGAACATGGATGGCAGTTTCGTTAGTGGAGCGAACAATGCCCCCGTTCACCTGGACGTCAGCGGAGGTTTGGGTCGCTATGATTCCCGTGTACAGGCCGAAAACCTCGCCGCCGTTGACCACGACGGTGCCTTCGCTGTCGTAGAGTCCGTACTTGCTTCCCTGCAGCGTTCCGTCGTCTACGACCACCGAGCTTCCAGCGAATTGGCGAACCGCGATGCCGCCCTTTATCGTGGCGCCGTCCCTGACGACAAGCTTGCCTGCGGGCGCAGACCCATTGGCGGCGGCGACGCGGATGCCTTCGCCGCTGTAGGCTTTGCCGTTATTGTTGCTGACGTAGGAAGCCTTTCCGTCGACGATGCCATCGCCTTTGACGACCAGCTCGCCTCCGGCAGAAACTTCCATAGCCATCGGCACGTTCCGCTTGTTGGCGCTTTTGACTATGGCATGCCCGTTCAAGTCGAGAACGACCCTCTTTCTCACGGAGATGCAGTCGCCCCTGTCGGTTTCGTCCACCGACACGTCTGCGACCAGCACGACGGGGACGCCATAGGGATCCACGTCGATGGCTTCCTGAAGGCTGTCGTAGTAGTCTTCGCCGACCTTCGCGACGGCTATCTTCTCGGTTACGTTCGCCTTCTCGTTGCCGTACACCACCTGCGGAGTGGTGCCTCCGACGAACGTCACCTCGGTCATGCTCAGCGACACGCCGTTACCTTCGGATTCGTTGGCGTAAACGTACACGCATGGGAACAGTTCGTTGTTGTCGCCCTCGACCTTCACCGTGGAGTTGGAGATGCTGACGTTAGAGGGATATTGGTACGCGCTGCCGCCCTTGTTGCCTATGGTTATCGCGGCCAGGTTCACCATGTTCCCAGAACCCCAGTCCCGGCTTTCGAAGTAGTTTGCCATGCTTTCGGCGTCGCTGCGGTCGCCCGGGTAGCTTTGGACGACCGTGCTGTTCCTGATGTCGGCGGTTCCGCCGCGCGCGACGACCCCCTGCATCAGCCCCTCCACGGTGCAGTTGTCCATCGAAAGGTAGCCTGGCACGTTTACAAGAACCGGCGTGTTGCCCGTGAAAGAGGAGTCCATAAGGTTGACGACGACGCCGTAGTTGTCAGGAGAGCCGGCATTGGTGGCGATGGCATAGCTTTTCGGGGCATGGATGGCGGAACCAGTCACGGTCACGCTTGCACCCTCGCCTGCCGGGTGAAGCGCGGCGCCGTCGGTTTCGAAGCTGCTTATTCCGTCCAGCACGACCGAGCTTTCCGCATACACGGAAATGACGTTGTTCGTCGCGTTAGCGACGCCGTTGGCCTTGATGGACCCGTTTCGAATGGTCAGGCTGCCGCCGTTCTGCACCGTTATGCCGTTTGCCCCCACGCCCGTCACGTTAAGGACATGCCCGCCCAGCTCGATGGTCAGCGCCTTCTCGACGACGATGTCGCTTTCGGCCGCAGACCATTCCGCATCGGCCAGCAGCGAGATGGTGGCCTCACTTCCGGCCACGTCGAATGCATCCTTCAGCGATGCGTAGTACTTGCCGCCCACCTCGGCCACCGTATCGGCGCTTTCAGCCGTGCGAGGAGCCACGGTCACCGAGTTTTCGCCAAGCTGCTGGGTGCTGGCCAGGCTTATGTAGGGAGTCGCGCTCTCGATGTTGGCCCCGACGAACGTGCCGCCGTTGATTTCCAGCGTTCCACCCGGCTTGTCGCCGAAGTTGATCAGGTTTCTGGCAGGGCCTTGCTCGAAGCTGCCGCCGTTGATCCGCACGATGGCTTCACCGGGGTTGCCGCCGTTGTCTGAAGGGTTCTCGTTCACGAGGTAAAGGCAGGCGTTTGCGCCCATAGTGGAGAACTTGCCGCCGTCGACGACGCAAGTTGCGGCCTCCATGCCTTCCTTGCCGCTTACGTACAGGGCGTAGAAAGTGCTGTCCGCATGGTTGTTCGGGCAGGGGTTGGTGTAGAAAGTGCCGCCCGAGACGTAGACGTTGGCGCCGCCGACCGAGGCCAGCGCGCCCTGCGCGCCGTGGACCTTGACGTCCTCGTCGGATGCGGGAACGATGCGCATCGTCCCGCTGACGCCGTTTTCGTCGCGGTTGTTCAAGGCGTAGGCGAACGGGGTTCGGCACCCGGAACACGCCAGCGTTTCGAACTCGCCCTTGTAAATGACGGCCTCGCCGGCGTTGTACACCGCCCCGGTTCCAGCGAAGTATCCGTCGTGGATCGTCAGGTGCGATCCGATTCCGTTGCGAATGGCGGTGCCGTCGCCCATGACGCT
>CBCTKQ010000086.1:0-7574 GCA_965147515.1 uncultured Eggerthellaceae bacterium
ATGCGACAAAAGACCCGGCCTCTGTCATGCCTGACGCGTGTTCTATCGGTAGAACCTCGGGACCTTCACATCGAGCCCAAGTTCGTCCTGCAGGCCCGAAAGCGAGCTGGACGTCAGCAGCGCCAACCCTTCGAAGAAGGGCGACTGCGTCTGTTCGCGCACGACGTCCAGGAAGTGGGGCGCCCAGGTGAGCAGGTGTTCCGCCAGATACTCGTCGAGCGTTTCGGGCTTGTTCCGCGCTATCCACGCCGCAAGTAGAATCATCGTTCCTATGTGGTCCTCGGGCTCGCCGGCGGCTCCGGGCACGTCGATGCCCTTGGCGCGCAGCCACGCCCGCAGGGCCAGCGTGCTCTCCCCGAATATGACGCACTCCCTGTCGGTGTAGACCGAGCCCCACGGCGGGGCGGCCTTCGCGGCCGGCCCCACGAACAGCCTGCGGTACTCCCAGACGACCCCGTCGCGGCCTTCCGCTTCCAGGCCGTCATGCATCAGGCGCAGCGCCTTCTCGGCCTCGTCTTGCTTGGCGAACGGCCATTCCTGCGCCGCGGCGCCTGCGTCTATGCAGGCCAGCCGCTCGTATAGCGGGGCCACCCGATCGTCCGCAGGGTCGAACAGGAACAGCGGACCCAACGTCTCGCCTAGAAACGCGACCGATTCGTTCATATCCACGGGCCTACACCCCCATGCCTGTCGTCATGTGCATCATGTAGAACGCGAACCTCATGACGAATATACCGCAGAACGCGCACGCCAGGGCGAACACGTCTGTGGCTTGGGGGCGGTTTCCTGCGATGCGCCTGTGCCCCGACGGGTTCGACGCCTGCTCGGCCGCCGCCTTTCCATTTCCATGCGAGCCTTCGCGGTCAGCGTCCGCCTTGAGGCGGTTGGACGCCGGCGCTGCACTGCGCCATCGCGATTCGGCCACGACGGCCACGCCGCAGAACACGACGTACGCGGCCAGCATCCACCAGTATCCAGGCACGAGCTCCCATGCGTTCGTCACGTAGTTCCACTTGCTGTCGAAAGCAGCGCCTTGCACGATGTAGGCGATCGTGCTGGCTGCGAGCCCTGCGACCGAGATCCACGTCAGCACGGAGTATATGGTTCCTGCGCCCCATGCGCCGCCGCCTGCGTTGCCCCGGCCGTCTTGCGCCGCCTTCGACCCGTCTTCGCCGCACGCCGGGCCATGCTGCCCCCATTTCGAGATGCGCAACGTGGTGGCCGCCAGCATAGGGCCTCCGACGCTTGGGGTCGGCTCGTGCGCCACGGGCACGTGGGGAGTGTTCCCGGGGACTTACGAGTCGTCGTCGTAGGCGAAGGCCACCGTGAACACGAACACGACCCCGGCCGCGAGTATGGCCGCGAGCCACACGTTCCTGACCGCGCGGCTTCTCAGCGGACGGAACGACAGAAGCCAGTAGACGCCTGTGAGCAGCAGGAAGCAGACGGCTGCGAACACCTCGTTCGAAAGCGGGCTCTTGCCCACCCCCATGAACGTGAACAGGGCGTTCGAGGGGTTCCCGAGATGCGTCGCCGACGCCACCAGCCCCGCCATGGTGGCGATCAGCGGGATGTACATGAACTTGTCCAGGCGCCTGCGCTGGACAGGGCTCATTGGGGCGAGCATCAGCAGCAGGGCCAGGGTGCAAATGGCGAAGGCACCCGAAGGCGCCAGGGTGGTGAACAGCACCAACGTTATCTCGCCCAACGCGGTGGACAGTCCCATATGGATCGCCTTTCCGAATCAGGGGCGGGCAGGCCGGATGGAGGGAAGTTTGCCGGCCTGCCCGTGGAACAATGGGCTAGATGGCCAGCCCCACCGAGAACTCCGTCGCGTAGAACACGAGCCTCAGCACCAGTATGCCGGCAACGGCCAGGATGGTGGCCGTCACGCCGAACGTCGTCATGCTCTTGCCGCGGGCGGCCATGACGCCGAACACGCAGGCGGCAGCCACGAGCACTGCGCCGCACGCCATCCACATCGTCACGCCCGACACCACGTCGGCGCCGTCCATGACGTAGTTCTGCATGCCGGACACGCCGGTGGTCTGCATGACCGCAAGCACGATTCCCAGCACCGCGCCCACTATCAGCAGCGCCATGGCGGAGGTTCCGAAGCGGCCGTCAAGCTTGGCCTGCACGCCGGCGAACCCGAGCGTCATGACGCCCACGGCCCCGCCGCCGACCAGCGCGAACCCTATCATCTCCAGCGGCACGAGCGCGGTGTTCCAGGAGGATATGGTGTCGATCATGTACGCGGCGCCGGTGAAGGCGGCAAACACGATTCCCAGCACGGCCACCACGCAGGCGAAGCCCTTGCGGGCACCTTCGCCCAGCTTGCCCGCCATCGCGACGATCCAGTACGCGACTGCGGCCACGAAGAACACGATTCCGGCCAGTATCTCGTTGGAAAGCGGCGACGTGCCGGTGGCGGAAAGCACGCCGAAGGCGTTGCCGGGGCTTGCCAGGTGGAAGAACGAGGCGACGAACCCGAACGCCAGGAAGCACAGTGGGACCAGGGTCATCCTGTCTATCCTTTTCAGGTCGTCCTTGTCGAACGAGGTGGTAAGGAAGGCTGCCGCCAGAACGGCGAACGCTCCTGCGCCCACGGGCGCGAAGGTGGAGAACAGAGCCAGAGGCATCTCGGCGATTCCCATCTCCATGCTACATCACCTCCTGGGTGTTGGACACCTTGACGGCCATGTCGCCCGAAGGCTTGGCGTCGCGGCATTCCTTGATGAGAAGATGCGGGTTGGTGTAGTCCTTGCTTGGCAGCGGCGCGATGTTGCCGACCGCCGCGTCGGGGTATTCCCTTTGAAGTTCGTCCCAATCGCCGAAGTCGAGGGCGCGCAGGGGGCATGCCGTCACGCACATGGGCTTCAGCCCCTGCTCCATGCGGTCCTTGCACCCGTCGCACTTCACCGAGTGCCCTGCCTCGCGGTTCACCTTCGGCGCGTTGTAGGGGCATGCCATGTGGCAGTAGCCACAGCCGATGCACTTGCTGTCGTCCACCAGCACCAGCCCTGTCGCGGCGTCCTTGTGCATGGCGGTGGTGGGGCACACCTTCACGCATGCCGGGTCCTCGCAGTGGTTGCAAGACACGGAAACGTGGTAGCAGTATGCGGAATTGCTGGCCGTGCCGTCCTCGTTGAGGGTGCACTCGCCGCCTTCCAGGTCGTACACCTTGCGGTAGTTGAAGTCGATGTCGGTGTCCTTGTAGTCCTTGCACGCCATCTCGCACGTGCGGCAGCCCGTGCAGCGCGTGCTGTCGAAATAGAAGCCTTTTGCAGTCATCTTCGCACCCCCTAGGCCTTCGTCACTTCGGCGATGATGGAATGGGACGGCCCGTTGCCCTTGCCGAGCGGGGTCGGCCGATACTTGGTAAGCGTGTTCACGCAGCCGCCCTTGTCCAGGCGGTTGCCGGACATGTCGGCGTCATGCCAGGCGCCCTGCGGTATGCCGATGGTGCCGGGGATGATGCGCGGGGTCACGTGCGCCTCTATCTGGATCTCGCCGTCGGGGCTCTTCACGCGGCACTGGTCGCCGTCCTTGATTTCGCGCGGGTCGGCGTCGGCGGGGTTGATCCACACCTGCTGGCGCGCGACGGCCTCCAGCTCGGGGATGAACCCGAAGGACGAATGCGTGCGGCCCTTGTAATGGAATCCCGAGCAGTACAGCGGGTACTCGTCGGTCACGCTTCCGTATCCCTGGTAGCCGGGGTCGAACAGCGGGATGGGGTAGATGGCGTCGCCGTCGGGAAGCTCCCATTCGCCGTTCAGCTTGTCCAGCGTCTCGGAATAGATTTCGATCTTGCCCGAAGGGGTGGCAACCGGGTTTGCCTGCGGGTCGCGCCTGAAGTCCTCCAGCCCGATGGAGGGGGCCAACTCGGTCTTGTACACGCCCTTCTCCTTGATCTCCTCGAAGGTGGGCATGTCGGGCTCGGCCTCGCGGCCCTCGTTGTACAAGTGCTCGATCCACTCCTCCTGCGTGCGGCCCTCGGTGAACTCGTCGCGCTTGCCGAAGCGGTCGGCGATCTCGGCCATCACGTCGTAGCTGGAACGGCATTCCGCGGGCGGCTCCTGCGCGGCGGAGCCCACCACGACGCCCGTGTAGTACTCGGCGTAGCCCTGGGTGTGCATGTTCATCTGCTCGGAGCGCATCGCGTCGGGCAGCAGTATGTCTGCGTACTTCGCCGAGTCGGTCATGACGGTGTCCCACACCAGGATGAACTCGCACTTGCTCTCGTCCTGCAGCAGGTCGTGGGTGAAGTTGATGTCGCCGTGCTGGTTGGTGATGCAGTTGCCGGCGTAGTTCCAGATGAACTTGATGTCGTTGTCCAGCTTGTCGCCGCCCTGCAGGCCGGCGTTCGTCGCCGTCATCTCCTTGCCGTGGTCGACGGCGTTGGCCCACTCGTAGCAGGGGATGGACACCTCGACGGGGTTGTCGCCCGCAGGGATGCTTCCCACCAGGTACACCGGAGGCTCGGCCTCGCGCTGGCCGGTGTTGGTGCCGGGGATGCCCCACTTGCCGAGCAGCAACGGAAGCATGGTGATCGCGCGCGTGGTGGTCTCGCCGTTGGTGTGGCGCTGGCTTCCCCAGCCCTGGCAGATGAACGGGGCCTCGGCCTCGGACATTATCCTCGCAAGCTCGCGGATGCGGTCGGCGGGGATCTGCGTTATCGGCTCGGCCCATTCCGGCGTCTTCTCCACCTTGTCGTAGCCCGTGCCCATGATGTAGTCCGTGTAGGACTTGTGCTGGCCGCGCGCCGATTCGGGCATGGTGTCCTCGTCGTAGCCGACGCAGTAGCGGTCCATCAGCGCCTTGTCCACCTTGCCGCCCGTCATCCACTCGTGGGCGAGCGCCGCGCACAGCGCCGCGTCGGTGCCGGTGCGGATGGGCTGCCACTCGTGGGCGTAGCCCGAAGACGTCTCGTTCAGGCGGTAGTCGATGTTGATCACCTGGCCGCCGCGCGCTTCAACGGCCTCGCGCACGCGCGTGAAGTCCCAAACCTGGTTGAGGCCGCCCATGCGGGTCTCGGCCGGGCTGTTTCCGAACATCACCACCAGGTCGGAATGGGCCTCGGCCTCGCTGAACGAGCTGGCGTTCACGTTGTCGTAGGGCGAGTACACGCTGGCCGGAACCCCCAGGGTTACGTGCGTGCCTTCCTCGGTCAGGTTCTCGGCGCGTCCGAACATGTAGGGCATCGCCGCGCTCATCATGTTCGTCGAGTAGTCGTAGTGTCGGGTCAGCGAGCCGCCGATGCAGTTGAGCAGGCGCTGCGACGGGTTGCCCGTCGTGGAGTACATGCCCGTGGCGTAGATCGTGAAGATGGCGTCGTTGCCGTACTCGTCGATCGTGTGCTTAAGCTTGTCGGCGACGGTGTCGATGGCCTCGTCCCAGCTGATGCGCTCGAACTTGCCCTCGCCTCGTTTGCCCACGCGCTTCATGGGGTACATCAGGCGGTCCGGGCTGTTGAGCCAGCGCCGCATGGTGCGGCCGCGCAGGCATGCGCGCGACTGGAAGTCGGCGTCGCCGATGTTGTCGGTCTCCATGTACAGCGCCTTGCCGTCCTTGGAGTGCCACTGGAATATGCAGTTGCCTCCGCAGTTGACGTTGCACTGGCTCCAGTGGATGGTCTCCTGGCCATCCGCATGGGCGAGCGGGACCGAACTCCCGAAGAGCTGGTCGGCTGCGGCTCCTCCGACGCCGACCGCGGCAAGCCCTCCCAAGGCCCCTGCTGCCTTCGCGAACGTACGCCGAGTCATGCATGTTGCATCCTTCGACATAACATCCTCCTCCTTCTCTCCAATAAGCTGCCGGCACCTTCGTGCCGACCTTGCCCTGAAATGTAGCGCTTCGCGTGCGAGGCTTGTCCTATAAAACTGATGAATTTGCAGAAAAACCCGCTTGAACTGCGTTTTTTGAAACGTCTTCCGACACGCCCCGACACGCCGCGCTCGAAGTGTCGCGATATACTTTGCTCATGGAGACGGAGCGGCTTATATCGTTTTTCAAGCCCGACCTTGCCACGATGGGCTACGGGCTTTTCCTGGCGGTGAACGCCGCCGGGGTGTGGGGAGGGGTGTTCCCCTTCCTGCCCCTCGAGTTCCAGACGCCCGAGATCGTTTTCTGGTTCTTCCTGGCGCAGGCGTCGGTCTATTCCGTCAGCTACTTCGCCAGCGCCGTCGGGTCGTACTGGCTGCCTGGGCCAACGCGACGGTTCATGGTCCTGCTGGCCGCCGTTCCCTACTTCGCCGGATGGGCATGCCTTGCGTGCGCCATGTACATGGATTCCTTCGCACTGCAGCTTTTCGTCGCGGGCGGCGCGCTTCTTGGGCTGGGGTCGGCAGGCTTCTTCATGCTGTGGCAGCGCCTGTTCGCCGGAAGCAGCCCCGATGCGGGAAACCGCGAGCTTATGCTGGGCACGGCTTACGCGTCGGTGATCTACTTCGCGCTGCACCTGATACCCAGCGCGGTCACCGTGTACCTGATCCCCACCGTGTTTCTTCCGGCGTTCGGGCTCGCCATCATCGTGCTAAGCCCCGACATCGACGCCACGCAGTCCATGTTCGAGGACGTTCCCTACGAGCATCCGAAGGTTTATCGGGCGGTGATCCACGACTACTGGCGACCCGCGCTCTGCGTGGGCGCGATAGGCGTCTGCGCCGGCATCATGCGCTCGCTAGCCATCGGCGACCCTGCCACGGGCACGCTGGTGAACATGCTCTCCATGGCCGCGTCGCTGCTGGCGTCGGTAGGGCTGCTCGTGGCGTGGCAGCGCAAGAACCTCAGGCTCAACACGATCGACATGTACCACATCGCGTTCCCTCTGGTGGTCACCGCCATCCTTCTTCTGCCGCTGCTTCCCAGTTCGTACGAAAGATGGCTTGCCGCCATCCTCTACGCGGTCTACTCGGTGGCAACGATGCTCATGATGATCCAGTGCGCCCAGGCCTCCCGCGACCGCGGCATCAACCCCGTATTCATCTACGGGTTCTTCGGCGGAATCGTGTACACGCTGCACGACGCCGGCTTCCTCATGGGGGCATGGGTGGAAAGCCTCGACGTCATGGGGATCGACACGATGGCCATGGTGGCGCTCGCCACCGGCTACGTGCTGGCGATGATGTACTTCATCGGCAACGGGGGCTTCAGGAGGAACTTGGGAACCGACCGCGTGGCCACGATCGAGCTGGTGGCCTTGCGTCCGACGGTGGAGGAGATGCGCGCCGTGGCCGCAGGAACGTCGGAAGAGGAAGCCGGGAGGGTGGAGGAAGGCGCACTTGGCTCAAGCGGCACGTCGAGTGGCGACGGGGGCGACGTGAAGGTAGTCGACCCGACGTCTAGGCGCGTGGAACTGATGCGCGAGCGGTACCGCCTTTCGGCGCGCGAGGCCGAAGTGGTGGAATTGGTGGCGCGCGGCAACACCGTGGTGCGCATCGCCGAGATGCTGGTCGTGTCCGAGAGCACCATTCGCACGCACACGCGCAGGATCTACGCGAAGCTCGACGTGCACAAGAAGCAGGAGCTGCTTGACCTTCTCGAGCAGATGTAGTGCAGAACCGGGGCGTGTT
>CBCTKQ010000087.1:0-7547 GCA_965147515.1 uncultured Eggerthellaceae bacterium
ATGTAGCGGGAAGGCCCGAAGTTGCCTATCTCGTCCCATCCGAACTCGCGCCTTTCCGGAAGCACGCGCCTGTAGCGCATCGTGGTGCTCTTGTCCTCGTACACCTTCTCGTACACGTAGTTGGCTATCAGCATGTCGAGCGGGTCTTCGCGCCCTTCCTGCCGGCGCAGGACGTCGAGGACCTCGTGCATCGCCGCCGCGCCGAGCCAGTCGTCGGAGTCGACCACCTTGTAGTACATCCCGGTGGCGGCGTCGAGGCCGGCGTTGACGGCTGACCCGTGGCCGCCGTTCTCCTTGTGTATCGCCCGCACCCTGTCGGGATGGGCCCTCTCCCACTCCTCGGCCTTTGCAAGCGTGCCGTCGGAGCTTCCGTCGTCCACCAGCAGAACCTCGATGTCGTCCCCGCAGGCGAGCAGCGACTCGACGCACTTGTCCATGTAGTCGGCCGAGTTGTAGCAGGGCACGGCGAAGGTTATCGTCTTCATCGCGCTTGGCGCTCCTTGGCGGCGGCGACGAGCTCGCGGGAAAGGTCGAGCGCGTTCTCGACTATCTTGTCCATGTTGTAGTACTTGTACTCGGCCAGGCGCCCTATCAGGTGGAAGTTCGGAAGCGACTCAGTGAGCGCGCGGTAGCGTTCGTAGTGCGCGATGTTCTCGTCGTTCAGGATGGCGTAGTAGGGAATCTGCCTGTCCGGGTCCTCGTAGGCGCGCGAGTACTCCTTCATGATGGTGGTGTTGGGGGCCTTCTGGCCGGTGAGGTGCTTGAACTCGGTTATGCGCGTGTAGTCTTCGGTCACCGTGTAGTTGACGGTTCCGCAAGGCAGCTTGTATTCCTCGTCGTATGTCTCGTACACGAAGTCGAGGCTTCTGTAGGGCAGGCGTCCGAACCTTCCGATGAAGAGCTCGTCCAGCGGACCCGTGTACACGATGGGGCCTTCGAAGGCCTTGCCGAGGATGCTGATCGACTTAAGCTTCGAATCCTCCGACCCGTCCAGGAACTCCAGGTCGAACACGCCGGTGGCGTCGGTATTGAGGCACACGGTGATGTTGTCGTGCCCCAGCATGTCCTCGAACAGCTTCGTGTAGCCGTAGATAGGCATTCCTTGGTAGGTGTCCTGGAAGTACCTGTCGTCTCGGGATATGAACACCGGCACCCGTGCGGTGACGGACGGGTCGACCTCTTCGGGCGTCTGCCCCCACTGCTTCTGCGTGTAGTACAGGAAGACGTTCTTGTAGACGAAGTCGGCTACCTCGGCCAGCTCCTCGTCGTTGCTCTCGCGCAGCTCGTTGATGGTGACCTTGCGCTCGTCGCCGTACGTGTCCACGAGCTTCTGTATGAGGTGGGCCGCCTTCTCGGGGCCGAAGGCGATTTCCATGGAGTTCTTGTTGAACGGAACCGGCATGTAGGTGCCGTACCAGTCGGCGAGCACATGGTGCTGGTATCCCAGCCAGCCCGAGAACTGGCGCAGGTAGTTGAACACCCTCTGGCTGTTGGCGTGGAAGATGTGCGGGCCGTAGCGGTGCACGAGTATGCCCGCGTCGTCGTACTCGTCGTACATGTTCCCGGCTATGTGCGGGCGCTTCTCGATGATCAGCACCTTCATGTCGGCCATGTCGGCAAGCTGGCGCGCGACCACGCTTCCCGCAAAGCCGCTGCCTACGACGACCGCGTCGAAGGACTCGATGTCGATCTCGTTGAATTTCGCATAGTTGACGCTCATGATCGCCTTCCGTTCGTCCCCGCAGCAGGGGTTCTCAGCACGTCATCGGAATTGTAGGACAAAACAGCGGCCGGATGCAGCAGACGGGCCTGCGCGGCTCGCCTAGTTGGATGCAGCCTGGACGCAGGTAATGGCAACGACGCCCACGATGTCGGATGCGCTGCATCCGCGTGAGAGGTCGTTGACCGGCCTTGCAAGGCCCTGCGTGACAGGCCCGTAGGCCTCGGCCTTGGCCAGGCGCTGGACGAGCTTGTACCCGATGTTTCCCGCGTCGAGGTCGGGGAATATCAGCACGTTGGCCGACCCTGCGACCGGCGACCCGGGGCACTTTGCGGCCGCGACGTCGGGGCACAGCGCCGCATCGAGCTGCAGCTCGCCGTCTATCGCGACGTCGGGGGCAAGTTCCTTGGCTATCTTGGTGGCCTCGACCACCTTGTTTGCGTCGTCGTTGCGGGCCGAGCCGTAAGTCGAGTGCGACAGCAGCGCGACCTTGGGCTGGCTGCCGATGAGAGATGTCCAGGACTGCGCCGAGCTCACTGCGATGTTGGCGAGGCTTTCCGGGTCGGTTTGGACGTTCAGCCCGCAGTCGGCGAAAATGAACGTTCCCTGGTCTCCGAACTCGCAGTCGGGCACGGCCATGACGAAGAACGAGCTGACGAGGGCCGCGCCTGGGGCCGTCTTGAGTATCTGCAGCGACGGGCGCAACACATCGCCGGTGGAATGGCAAGCCCCGGCCACCATGCCGTCGGCGCGCCCGGTCTTCACCAGCATGACGCCGAAATAGAGCTCGTCTTCCACAAGCGCCCTGGCCTCGTCCAGCGAGAGCCCCTTGGACTTCCTCATCTCGTGAAGCGATGCGGCGAACTCGTCGAGCAGGTCGGATTCCGAAGGATCCACTATGCGGGCCCCTTCGAGGCTCCTTCCGCTGGCGGCAATCGCTTCCGCGTTGCCCAGCACGATCAGGTCGGCGATCTGCTCCGACAGGATCTGCTCCGCAGCCTCGAGCGTGCGCGGGTCGGACCCTTCGGGTAGGACGATCGTCTGCCTGTGCTCCCTGGCGGTTGCCTTCATCCCTTCGATGAACGATGTCATTCGCCGGCTCCTTATCCGAGGACGAGCATTGCCTCGTCCATCTCCTCTTGAAGCGTCTCCTGCACTATCTCGAACGTGTCGCGGGCTATCATGTACTCCTCGTCGGTGGGTATCACGAGGATCTGCACCGACGACTCGTCGGTGGATATCTCGCGTTCTCCCCCGCGCTCCTTGTTCCTCTCGAAGTCGAGCTCGATGCCTAGCGGCTGGAGGCCTGCGAATATCATGCGGCGCATCTTGTCGCAGTTCTCCCCCACTCCCGCGGTCAGAACGATGACGTCGACGCCGCCCATGACGGCGATGTACTGTCCGATGTACTTCTTCACGGAATTGGAGTACATGTCGTAGGCCAGCTGCGCCCGCTCGTCGCCTTCCTCGGACGCCTTGCGCAGGTCGCGCACGTCGTTCGAGATTCCCGACACGCCCAGAAGCCCGGACTTCTTGTTCAGCACGTTGTTCATCTCCTGGGAGGTGAGGTTCTCGTGCTCCATGATGAACGCGACTATTGCGGGGTCGATGGAGCCGCAGCGCGTTCCCATGATGAGGCCGTCAAGCGGCGTGAGGCCCATCGACGTGTCGACCGCGACGCCGTGGTCTATGGCCGACATCGAGCAGCCGTTGCCCAGGTGGCAGGTTATTATCTTCAGGTCCTCCAGCGGCTCGTCGATGAAGTCGGCCGCGCGCTCGGCGATGTATCGATGGGACGTGCCGTGCGCCCCGTACTTGCGGATGTCGTACTTCTCGTAGTATTCGTACGGGATTCCGTACATGTAGGCCTTGGGCGGGAGCGTCTGGAAGTACGCGGAGTCGAACACGGCCACCATCGGCTTGTCGGGCATGTACTTGATGCAGGCGTCGATGCCCATTATGGCGGCCTTGTTGTGCAGCGGGGCAAGCTCCGCCAGCTCGTCTATCTTGGCGATGACGTCCTCGTTGATCAGGACCGACCTGTCGAAGTACTTGCCTCCCTGCACTATCCTGTGCCCGATGGCGTCGATCTCGTCCATTGAAGAGATGGCGGCGTGGGGGCCGGACGTGAGCGTCTCGAGCACCACCTTCATGGCCTCGGTATGGTCGTGCATCGGGGTGTCTATCACGACCTCGTTCTCGTCGATGCCGTGCTTGTGGAAGGAATCGGCCGACCCCACGCGCTCGCAGATGCCTTTGGCGAGCACGGACTGCGTCTCGATGTTGATCAGCTGGTACTTCAAAGACGAGGATCCGGCGTTAAGAACCAAGATGTTCATCGCAAACCCCTAGTTCGGCGTTTAGGCTGTTTTCATCTTGATATTCTATTCGCTCGGGTTGGAATGTGCAGCGTGAACGCCCTGTTTTCGATAAGCGGAACCGCTTTGGCGCCGCGTCGACGGCAATGCGGAACTGCCGTCCGGTCCGTATTCGGATGCGTCGCGCGGCCTGGTTTATACTTTGGGCGAAGAAGTCAGGCCGACGAAAGGACCACGCAATGCGCGACCCGGAATGCATCTTCTGCAAGATAGTCGAAGGCGAGATTCCCTCTACGAAGGTCTTCGAGAACGAGCACGTGTACGCCTTCGAGGACTTGAACCCCATGATGCCGGTGCATACCCTGATAGTCCCGAAGAACCATTACAGGAACATCGCCGACGGCATCCCCGACGACGAGATGGCGCACCTGATGCAGGCGGTCGGCGATGTCGCAAGGTTGAAGGGCATCGACGAAAGCGGGTTCAGGGTGGTGATAAACACCAACGACGATGCCTGCCAGACGGTGCACCACGTGCATGTCCACGTGCTTGGCGGGGCGCAGATGAACGACGGCAACCCGTCGCTTTAAATCTTGAAGAGCCAGTCCCGCCTCATGCGAGGGGTTGGCTGCTGCTAGGCCTTCTGCAGGGTGCTGTCGCGCACGGCGTCGTCGGGTGCGTCCTCCAGCTCGCCCATGAGCACATCCACCTTCTGCTCGGCGTCTGCGAGCCGCCTTTGAAGCTCGGCGAGGAGCTGCACGCCGAGCGCGTACTTCTCGAGGCTTTCCTCAAGCTCGAGCGAGCCGGATTCCAACGTGCGGACGATGTCGTCCAACTGGGCCATGCCTTCGCGGAAGGTAAGGTTCTCGAAGCCTTCGGCCTTCGCCTTCGTGTCTTTTTCAGCCATCACATGTCCTCCAATGCCAACGATTGCATCATGATACCTTCGACCTTGCACTCGACGACCCCGTCCGACACCTGGACCGACAACGGGTCGCCGACCTCCACCTGCTTCGCCGCCTTGACCACCCTTCCTTCGCCGTCGCGGGCTATGGAGTAGCCTCGTGACAGCACCGCGAGCGGGGACAGGGCCTGCAGCGTTGCGCTTTGTGCGGCGATGCCTCTCTTGAAGGGCTCGACGAGCGAGCGTCCGCAGCCTTTCGCCTGGGCCTTGGCCTGGGAAAGTCGTGCGGCCAGCGGAGGCGTAAGCCTTTCGAGGCCAAGCCGTAACGCCATGCGGACGCCTTCGAGCGCTTCCCTTCTCTGGCGCAGCTCCGACGGGATCGCGTCCGTCAGGCGCTGCGTGAGCCCGTCAAGGTCCTGCGCTTCGTCCTGGAAAAGCCTCATTGGTTCCTGGAACAGGGGAAGAAGAGCGTATCGGTCGAGGATCCTGCCAGTGCTTGAAAGCCTTCCGGAGACCGTCTGATGCATGCGCCTCGACCATTCGCGAAGCGATGCAGACACGTCCGATGCAGCCGGAGCGACGGATTCGGCTGCCGCCGTGGGGGTGGAGGCCCTGAAGTCGGCCACGAGGTCGGCTATGGAAGTGTCGGGCTCGTGGCCGATTCCCGTTACCACGGGAATCGGCATGGCTGCTATGTGCCTCGCAAGCCCCTCGTCGTTGAAGGGCATCAGGTCCTCGAAGGAACCACCCCCGCGCACGAGCAGCACGACGTCGACGCCCGCGTTGGCGACCGCGTCAAGGCCCTCGATGATTCCAGAAGGAGCGCCCTGCCCTTCCACTCCGACGCCGGCGAAAACGACCTCGGCGAGCGGATAGCGCCGCCTGAGCGTTCGCAGCACGTCGTACACGGCGGCGCCCCTGGGGGAAGTGACCAACCCTATGCGCTCGGGGAAGGCAGGCAGCGGCTTCTTCCGCTCGGAAGACACTAGTCCTTCGGACTCGAGCTTCTTCGCGAGGTTGGCCACCTGCATCCTGAGCTTGCCCTCGCCTGCGAGCTCGAGCGAGAACGCATCGAAGTTCATGCGCCCCTTCGCCGCGTACAGCGTGAAGCGCCCAGTGGCCTCCACCAGGCTTCCGACCTGCAGGTCGAACCCGCAGGATGCGTACCTGTTGTTCCAGATCATGCAGGGCAGCGACGCCTTCTCGTCCTTCAGCGTGAAGTAGACTGCCTTGTACCTGGGATTGGCCGAGACCTCGGACACCTCGCCGACGATGCGTACGGTTATGTCCTCGAGCTGGCGCTTCGCAAGCCCTAAGGCTGCAGACACGCTGAGTGCATTGGAACCTTCCGTCATCCCTTTAGTCCCTGGTTCTTCCAAGCAGCCAGACCAGTTGCAGGATGGACGTCAACGCCGCCGCAAGGTACGTGAAGGCGCATGCGCGAAGCACGTCGAACGAGCCCTTCTGCTCGCTCTGGGGAAGCCCGATGCTTCCCATGTATGCCATCGCGCGTCTGGAGGCGTTCAGTTCGACAGGAAGCGTGACCAGCTGGAAGAGCACGACGACCGCGTACATGATTATGGCGGCCCACACCAACCCCAGCATGTTCATGAATATGCCGATCATCAGGAGGAATATCCAGAGGTTGGATGCCGCGTTCGCCACGGGGACTATGGCGCTGCGCACCTTCATGGGGGTGTAGTCGGCGGCAAACTGGCATGCATGCCCGACCTCGTGGCATGCCGTGGCGGTGGCGGTTATGCTGCGCCCGTTGTATGCCTCGGGGGAAAGGGTGACCGAGTTCGTGCGGGGGTCGAAGAAATCTTGCCCAGGGCCTCCGGGCCTTACAGCCACGTTGGTTATGCCGTAGTAGGAGAGCATCTGCTGGGCGCACTGCGCGCCCGTGAGCCCGTTCGATATGGGCACCCTTTCGTATGTTTTCAGCTTGTGGTTCACGTACCACTGGGCGCCTAGGCCTATGGCGAGCGTGACAACTATAAGCATCAGGTAGCTCATGTCATACATAGTGCGTTCACCTCTCTTGTGACAATGATAGCATACATATGTTCGCTATATCAACGGGCGTCCATGGGCTCGACGACAACCAGTTCGTTGTCATTCAACCCCAGAAGCACCTCCCCGTCCAGAAGCCTTACCAAATCGTTGCCGACTATCTCCCTTCTCCAGCCTTTCATAAGGGGGCACTCGTCGACATGTCCCCTGGCGAGAAGGGCCATGTCCCCATGCGAGCCCAGGGTCTGCATGGCTATCCCCGTCTCCTTCGACCTTGCGCGCATCAGCGCCTGCATGAGGTCAAGGGAGAAGTCGACGTTCGGCTCGCATTGCACGGGCGCCTCGGGCTTCGGCCACGTGGACTCGTCCGAGGCGAAGGCCTTCCTCATGAGGGTCGCGACCTCGCGCGCGTCGCGCGTGGACATGCCCTGCTTGATTCCGCGCACCATGAACAGGTCGTCGATGCTGGAAGCCTCGCGCTTGCAGGCCTCGACTATCTGCTCGTCGGAAAGCACCCACTTTCGCGGAATGTCGCGCTTCTGGGCCTCAAGCTCGCGCCATGCGGCCACCTCCCTGGCGGCCGCCATCTGCT
>CBCTKQ010000088.1:0-7524 GCA_965147515.1 uncultured Eggerthellaceae bacterium
CAGGGGCCTGCGTATATGGTTATCTCGTCGGTACGCTGGCCCAGGTCGGGCAGCGGCGCCACTTTTGGTTCTTCGTTGCTCATAGGGAGGGCGTCTCCTTCATCACCTTCAGGATGGTCGTGTATATCTCGCGCAGGTTCTCGTTGAACAGGGGGCCGTCGTTGCAGGCGTCGATCTTCTCGAAGATCTGCTCCTCGCGCCTGGCGTCGTATAGGCCCATCTTCGCGTCGGGCTTCAGCCCGCGTATGACCAGCGAATGGCCGGCGCGCTTGTTCAGCAGGTCGACGATCTGCTTGTCTAGCTCGTCGATCTGGTTGCGATGCTTCTCGATCTGCTGGAAAGCCTCGTTTTCCTCAGGCATGGTTCCACCTTTCCGTCTGTCGGAATAGACGACTCAATATTCTATAACTGATTGGTTTATGCAGGCGCGTGGAATTTGTGCTCGGGCAGCATTCGTACCTCCACGCAGAGTCAAGGGAACGGTTCTGTTGACTCACGGGAAGACTGACACGAGATGTAGAGGCAACCGTGAGAGTCAACAGAACCGTCCCCTTGACTCTCCGCGCCGTCGGCTTGCCTAAAGGTTGCGCTCCCTGACGTGGCGGCGGACGCTGAGCTCCACGACGAGGTCGCTGACGCCGTTCACGAAGAGCAGCGCCCCGAGCACGATCACGAACACCACGGTGGTCTCGAAGGGGTTCCAGATTATGACGACGCCGCCTATGGCGACTATCAGGCTGAGCACCGTGTAGGCGATCCAGGCGCTTCCACCGAACTCGCGCAGCCCCACGGAGCGCACCATGTTGGCCACGCCGCACAGTATGAGAACGGCGCCCAGGAGCATCGAGAAGAACCCGGCGACTGCCGCCGGGAAGGCGAACATGACGAGCGCCACCACGATGAGGAATATTCCCGTGGTCAGCGCGCCGGACATCTTGTACGACGGCGAACCCTCGCGCATGTAGGCGAATATGGAGACCAGCCCCGACACGGCGAAGATGGCCGCCAGCAGGTACACGATGGTGATCAGGGTGATGTCGGGCACGAACATGAGCACCAGCCCCAGCACCATGAACAGCACCGCCTGGACTATGGCATTCGTCTGAACGGTCTTCATGAAGGAACTCATTCCAGCCTCCTCGCCTCGGTTGCGCCGGGCGCCGCTTGGCCGCGGCTATTGGATGACGGACAATCCCCCCGTCACCGCGAAGTAGGCTATCACGGCCGCGCCCAGCACGATCCTGTAGACGCCGAATGCAGTGAAATCGTTTCTTTTGATGTAGCCCATGAGGAACTTGATGGCGACGATCGACACGGCGAACGCGGTGACCATCCCCACCACGAGCACCACGGCCTCGACCCCCGTCATGGCCATGCCCGCCTCTGCGACGTACTTCACGCACTTCACGAGGCCCCATCCGAACATTATCGGTATGGCCAGGAAGAACGTGAACTCGGCCGCCACAGTGCGCGAGCAACCAAGAAGCATTCCGCCAATGATGGTGGACCCGGAACGGCTGGTTCCGGGAATTATGGCCAGGCACTGGAACAGTCCGATGCCCAGCGCCGTCTTCCAGTCGATCTGATCGGTGTCGCGGATGCGGAACAGGGGCGCCTCGGCGTCGTCGCCGTCGCTTCCGGGCCCGACTTGGGCGCGGCGCGCATGCTTGCCGCGCACGCCGGGGCCGGATGCCAGTATGGCGCGCTCGCGCACCCTGTTGCGCCATTCCAGCACGATGAACACCACGCCGTAGAGGATCAGCGCTATGGCAACCGTGACGGCGTTGTAGAAGCGCTCGTTCACCCAGTCGTCCAGAAGGAAGCCCACCACGGCCGCAGGTATGCAGCCGACGGCGACCATTCCCCAAAGCCTCCATGTGGACCTCTTCTGGGCAGCGTCCTTCTTCGGCGAGAAGGGGTTCAGCTTGTGGAAGTAGAGCACCAGGACGGCGATTATCGCGCCTATCTGTATGACCACCAGGAAAAGGGCCAAGAACTCGGGGCTGACCTGCAGCTTCACGAACTCGTCGACGAGGATCATGTGCCCGGTGGACGATATGGGCAGCCATTCGGTGATGCCCTCCACCACGCCTATCAGGAACGCCTTCAGTGCCTCTATCAAGATGTCCATTCGAAAACGCCGTCTCCTCAGGTAGGCTTCAAGACGAATGCAATGCGCCGGCCGGGCGCCACGCGGCGTAACCTTTTGCCAACGACGTGCCCACGAAGGAGTAGATTATGCCACAACTCTACGACATGCACTGCCATCTGGACTTCGCCGACGGGGCGGAGCAGGTCGCCGAATGCTCTGGCGACGGCCTTTACGCCATATGCTCAACCGTCGTCCCTTCCAGCTACGTCAGCGCGCGCGAGCGCTTCGCGGGGTTCCCGAACATCCATGTCGCGCTGGGAATACACCCCTGGTGGGTGGCCAACGGCAAGGTCGGCGAGGTGGACGTCTCGAGGTTCGAAGGCCTGCTCGCCGGCGAAAGGGTCGTCGGCGAGGTGGGGCTGGACTTCCACGGAAGGAACAAGGAGTCGAAGGCCCACCAGGTGGACGTGTTCGGGCGCGTGCTTTCCGCCATAAAGGCCGACGGCGCGGACAGGCTCGTGTTCCTGCACGCCGTGAAGGGGTGCCGCGAGACGCTGAACATGATGGAGGAGATGGGGACCCACGAAGGCAACACGTGCGTGTTCCACTGGTTCTCGGGGTCGAGGGACGACTTCGGAAGGGCCGTGTCGATGGGGTGCTTCTTCTCGGTGAACATGAGGATGCTGGCGACCGGTGCAGGGCTTGAGTTCGCAAAGGCCATCCCCGACGACAAGCTGCTGATGGAGACGGACAGCCCGGCCCACGAAGGCGAGGAATGGTCGGCCGGGGCATGGCGCCAGGAGGCCGAGAACACCGCGCGCGGCATAGCCGAGGCTCGAGGCATGGACTACGTGAAGGCGCTGGAGCTGCTGGCCGCCAACAGCGAGGCGCTGGTCTCGCGCTATTGCTCCTGATTGGCGCCTACAGCGCGTCGACTATCGCGTCGAACAGCTCGTCGTACGTCTCGTAGGCGGGCACGTCGGGGTATTCCGCCTTCAAGGCGTCGGTGGTGCGGAACAGGAAGCCGGCCTTGGAGTTCAGGATCATCCCAACGTCGTTGTATGAGTCGCCCGACGCTATGGTCTGCAGCCCGGCCTCGTGCAGCGCCTTGACGGTGGTGAGCTTGGTCTGCGGGCAGCGCATGCGGTAGCCGGTTATCGTTCCGTCGTCGCCCACGACCAGCTCGTTGCAGAAGATGGTTGGCCAGCCAAGCTTCTTCATCAGCGGGCCAGCGAACTGCGAGAACGTGTCGGAGACTATTATCACCTGCGTCACCGGCTTCAGCCTGTCGAGGAACTCCTTGGCGCCGGGCATGGGGTCGATCGTGGCTATCACGTCCTGGATCTGCTGCAATCCCAGCCCATGCTCGCGCAGGATGTCGATGCGGTAGTTCATCAGCACGTCGTAGTCGGGCTCGTCGCGCGTGGTCTTCTTAAGCTCCTCTATGCCCGTGGCCTCGGCGAAAGCAATCCATATCTCGGGCACCAGCACGCCTTCCAAATCCAAGCAAACGACGTTCATTCGAATCTCCTTACGGGTCGTCCTTGTTTCCTCGCCTATTCTATACGTTTATAATTGGCGGAAGACGATCCGAGACGACTGAACGCACATATAACGAGTAAGAGGTTGGCTCAGATGAATCCCGGCAACGATCATCCAATCAACGGAAGGCCGCGCGTCCAAGCCCACACGCATGGCCGCATGGAGGCGCAAGGCGGCCAAGGCTACGCCTCGCAGCAAAGGGCGCAGCAAGGCATGCACGGCCGTCCGGCGTCGTTCCGCGGCGACGAAGGCTCCCAGGCTCGACAGCAAAGGCCGTCGAGGGACACCTTGGTCCAGATGTACAACGCCCAAGACGCCACCAGGGCGCGCAACGCACGCATGTACTCCCAGGAGGCGATGCAGGACTTCCAACAGCGCGAGGCCGCCGCGATGGAGAGGCGCCAGCAGCGCGAGGCGTTCGCCGCAAGGTCGCGCGAAGAGCAGCGCGCCGCCAGGTCGGGCGGGAAGGGCCCGGTTGCGGGCTCGCACATGACACAGGCCCAGGCCCAGCAGCGCGCGAGGGAGATCCGCGCCATGAACAGGGTCCGACAGCCGCTGACCACGCAGGAAAGCCACGACCAGACGCAGATGTCGCGCGAGGCCTACGAGCACGAGCGCGCGCGACGCGACGTGCTTTCCGCCACCAGGCAGAACCGCACCTCCAACAGGGAGGTCATCGACGGGCGCGGCAGCATAGACTCGCGCGCCTTCAACGAGCGGCACGAGCTGGTCGGGTATTCGATAGACGAACACGACAAGCCCGAGCCGCTCGTGGACTCCACCGACTCGCCGAGCAGGTGGAACTCGCACGCAGGCCAGGAATTCATGGCGCCGGAGGGCCGCGGCTTCCGCAGGAACGCCGACCTAGGGTCGTTGAGCGACGCGATCAGCGGCCGGTCCGACTACAAGGCCTCAAAGCCCGGGTTCGCGGACATCCCGCTCTCCGTCAAGCTGCTCTCGCTTCTGATAGTCGTCCTGCTCGTCGTCCTAGTGGTGCTTCTGTTCCTGTAGGTTCGCGCCGCCAGCGTGCCATTGGAACGCATCAAATGGCACGCTACAGCCGCATCTCTTGGTACAGCCGCCCGTCCGCAAAGCCCAGCGAACGGTAGTAGCCGCGCGTCCCCACGGCGCTTATCACCTTGATCGAAGTGCGTCCCTCGGCTGCCGCGATGTCGCAGGCGCGTTCGACCAAAGCCCGGCCCAGCCCGGAATGCTGGGCGCCTTCCTTGCTTTCGTGCAGCCTAGACACGCGCCCGTACACGTGCACCTCGCGGATCATCGCATGCGCCTTGGCGCCGGGAAGCGACAGGCGCAAAAAGCCGGCGAGCCGGCCTTCGCCGTCGACCCACTGCAGGAACGCCTCGCGGGTGTTCGACGTCTCGTAGCGGACCTCTTGCATGCGAAGGTCGTCCACGCGCACGTCGGACGTGGCTATCTCGCGCATGCGCATCTCGGCGACCGGCCTCCCCGATTCGCGCACTGCGTCCTCCACGATCTGGCGCAGGTTCGTCTTCTTGTTCCCCTCCACGATGTCGGTGGACGGGATGTCGCGGACCATGCGCGATATGCGCGTGTAAGGCGGGGTGGCCAGCACGCATTCCGCAAGCAGGCGCACCAGCTCGTCCTCGGGATACGGCGACCACTCCCCCGCCGCGTGGCGCTCCATCAGGCGCGAGCTTTCCACAAGCGCGCACGGGTACAGCTTCACCTCGTCGGGAAGGAAGCGCGGGTCGGAAACGAGCGTGGCGAAGTCGGCAAGGTCGCTTTCCGACGTGGCTCCCAGCAGGTTCGTCATGAAGTGAACGTGCGACTTGAACCCGTATTCGCGCAGCAGGGCGAAGGCGCGCACGATGTGGTCGAGCGAGGCGGTGCGCGCGTTGGCCGCAAGGACCTCGGGCGTCAGGCTCTGCAGGCCCATCTGGACCTTGGTGCACCCTAGAAGCCTGACCTCCTCGAGATGTTCGCGCGTGATGCAGTCGGGACGCGTCTCCACCACCAGCCCAACCACGCGGTGCGCCGCATCGACGTTTCGCTCGTGTTCGGAGAAGAGCTCGTCCAGCGAAGCCGACTGGAAGTCGTGCGAGACGCGGGCTTCGGCGGCAGCGGCCTCGGCGACCATGCGTCCGACCGCCTCGTTGTAGCCCATCGCGCCCGAATCGACCATGGACTGGGCCTCGCGCACGGCGTTCTCGAGCACCACGGGGTCGTTCGATGCACCCTCTGCCTCGTACAGCGCCGCGCGGGATGCGCACTCAAGGCCCGCGACGCCTTCCCCTAGGTCGTTCAGCGCGCGGAACAGCTCCTTCACGAACCAGGTGCGGTAGTCCTGCGGATAGTCTCCGAAAGTGCCTCCGAGCACTATGAGCTCGACCTTGTCCACGTTGTGCCCCATGTCGGCAAGCACGCGCACGCGGGAAGCGGCCTGAAGGTAAGGGTCGAAGAAGTTGTGCTCGGCCCGCTGGCAGGCGGGCTCGTCGGCGAGGTAGCTTTTCGGCATGCGAACGTCGCTGGGACAGTAGACGCAATCTCCTGCGCAGGGCCACGGCTTCATGAGCACCGTCACCGTGGCAACGCCCGAAGCCGTGCGCCTGGGCTTGGCGCGTAGGAGCGCGACGATTGCGTCGTCGGTGGCCTCGTCAACCCCCCAGCGGAGCCATGCGTCCGTCTGCTGCGCCTTCTGCTGCAGGTAGTAAGGAAGCAGGCGGCGCTTGGCCACGCGGCGTTCAGGGTCGTGCGACTTGCGGTTGAGGCCGCGGAGGAGCCTGTCAAGCCAGCGCGCATCCGGCTCTCCGCCGGATTCTATGAAGTCGATGATTTCGCTTATCGCCTCGTACATGCACACAGGTTAGCGCATTCCGCATCACCCCGTCTCGTCCGCTTATACTCTGAAGAATGGACATCGAGACCGCACAAAGGCTCAACGAGGCCACCAGAGACTTCTATGCCGCCAATGCTGCGTCGTTCTCTTCTACGCGCGAACGTCCATGGGAAGGCTGGCGCAGGTTGGTCCCCCACGTGGAACGCTCAATTGGCGGGATGGCGGCATCGAAGGCCGACGCTGCCGGACTCCGGCTGGCGGAAAGCGCGCCGCGGCGCTTCCGCGTGCTTGACGTCGGATGCGGAAACATGCGCTTCGAGCGGTTCCTTGCGGACGGGCTCCCAAACCAGACGTTCTCTTTCGCCTGCATCGACAACTGTCCTTCGCTTGCGAAGGAAGCCTTACGGCAGGACACGGTTTTCCAGGAAGCCGACGTGGTCGAGCTGGTCGGAAAGGGCATCCTTGGCAACATGCTTTCCGAACTGCCCCACCCCTCCCCGTTCGGCCTGTCCGTGGCGTTCGGGCTCATGCATCACGTCCCGCTTGCCAAGTGGAGGCGCCAGCTGCTCGCCACGATGGTCGAGCATACCGTACCCGGAGGCCTCGTGGCCGTCGCGTTCTGGCAGTTCGCCAAGAACCAGAAGCTGCGCGAGAAGGCCGAACGCGCCACGGCAGAAGGATGCGCGAAGCTGGGAGTAGGGCTCGACGCCAACGCAGGCGACTACCTGCTGGGATGGCAAGGCTCGACCGACCGCTTCCGCTTCTGCCACAGCTTCTCGGACGAAGAGGTGGACTCGCTGGTCGAAGAAGCGCAACGCCTCGGGGTCCGCATCGTCGACTCGTACAACGCAGACGGCCCGGACGGCATGTCGAACCGCTATATCGTGTTGAAGGCGTGACGGGGACGTTCGCTTTCGACACATTCGGAGAACAGGAGGCAGGAAGCGGGGCGGCGAAGCAAGCTTGCGAGGCTGCAATGCGGAACTCGAGCGAAGATGGGGTTCGAGGACTGTCTGAGGCGTCGCAGGGCGACGCCGAGTTCCGCAGAACCTTCGCGAGAGCCGCATTGCGG
>CBCTKQ010000089.1:0-7327 GCA_965147515.1 uncultured Eggerthellaceae bacterium
CATCCGCTCGATAACCAAGCAGGAGCAGGCGTATGCACTCGCGCCTCCGCTGGAGGCCTTCTACGGAGCGATGTCGTCGGACGACGACTACGGCATTGCGGTCGCGCGCGACGCCGCCGCGGCCTTCGCGGCAGCACGCGAAGGGTCGCAGTCCGATATTTGGGACATCGTGCTGGGTCATACCTCTGACCCCAGCCTGCAGAAGACGTACACGCTGGAAGTGGTCCCGGTCGAGGAAGGCGAACCCACGCCAACTCCCAACCCCGACCCGACCCCGACGCCTACGCCTTCGCCGAACCCCAGCCCGAATCCTGGGCCTTCGCCGACGCCGACCACCCCAACCGTCCCGACGGCGAACAACAACCTTGGAAGCAATGCCGGGCTTGCGAACTCCGGCGACAACGCCATGGGCGGCGTTCTTGCGCTCGGCATACTGGGCGCCTGCTTCGGCGTGCTCTCGCTGGTTGTCGGCCTTGTCGCCCGCTCCCGCCGCACATGACAAGGGCGTTCGCAACAAGGTTGAAGGGCGGCATGCGCACAGTCGCGTCGGTCGTCGTTGCCGCTGCGCTCGTCATGCCCGCGTTCCCGCTCTCCCAACTTGCCCCCGCCTACGCGGACACCGCCGATGCCGCCTACGCCGACGCCGCCGATGCCGCCGGCCAGCAAGCCACTGCCGCCGACGCCATCGACCAGCAATCCCCTTCTGCGGGTTCTTCGCCACAGGTCGCTTCCGAAATCTCCACGGCGCACCCCGGCCAGATATACGCGGAGCTCGCCCTGGACGGAAGCACCGTCGACGCATATGGCAACGTGACATTGGGAGGCGATGTCCTGCCTTCGACGGAAAGCATGGACCTGGCCAGCCTTCCCAAAACCGACGAAGAGAAGCAGGCCATACTCGACGGCTACCTTGCCGACGGCACCATTACCGAGGAAGACCTGAACGATGAATTCATAACCGAATCCCTCACCGGCGGATACATGGAAGCCGACCAGGACGACCCGGCCGAGAAATGCGCGAACGAGCAAGAAGGCTTCGAAGACGCCATGCGCGCAGACGAAGAGCGCCAGGCAGAAGCCGAGCGCCAAGCAGCCGAGGCGGCAGCACAGAGCAAGACCTTCACCGAGGAAGAAGTAGAGGCCGCGCAGAAGGAAGCCAAGCAGGCGGAAGAGGCCTCGGTGGTCCATGACCCTACGCTGTCTTCGGCAGACGTGATCGTCAGACAACCGGGCGAACAGGGGCCGCTATACCCTGCGGCAACCGCCAGCAACGCTTCCGCCAATGCTGCGCCCCGCGCCAGAAGCCTGTTCGGCACGCAAAGCCTTCAGGCACGAAGCGGTTCGTATTCCACCGACGTGGTGCTGAAGGACATAAAGTCCGTCACGCTGTACGACGAACACGGGCAGGCGCAAACGCAGCAGATTTTCCTCAACTACATCAAGAACTACCCCGAGCGGCACACCGCCTACATTCAGATGCTCAACATGCCCTCGTTCTACAGTCCGGTGCTTGACGCAAGCCTGAGGGATGGCTGCATATACCTCACCCTGCAGTTGCCCGTCGGTGCCGGCGAAGAGCCGAAGACCTTCGAAGTGCTGTTCACGAAAGGTGCCGACTCGCAAGGCTGGGTGAAGGTCATCACAGGACAGCCGACCTCGAACGACACCACCATGATGGCGAACCTCACAAGCACGCCAGGCTACGACGCCAACCGCGAGCAAGCATATCGCAACGCCTACAAGCTGGCGCCCTATGCGTGCTACGAGGACATCGTGAAGTCCGGCAACGCCATTCCCACAACAAGCGGACTTTATAGCAAGACCATCCAAGAGCTTTGGCCCGTGCATGCCGACCAAGGCATGAAGGTCAGCATGCTGGAAGGCGAAGAGGAAGGCATCGTGCGCAACGTCGTCTACTTCTCGGACGGCACCTCCGAAACCACCGACGTGCATTTCCTGGGCACCAGTTCGCTTACCGCATCGTACACGATGAGCGACGCCAACATCCTGTACCAACCCGATTTCTGGACGCTTGGCGAAGGTGCGCAGCACGGCATCGACCGCGTGGCGGCGTTCATCCGCTCGAAAACCTACAACGACTACTTCAAGCCGCTCAATTCCAGCGTGAAGATGCATCGCACCGTTCGCGACTACTTCGATCGCAACATCCACGAAAAGGCCGAGGAAGTGGCGGCCAACCTGCTGACCAACATACCTACCTGGAATCCCATGTATTCGGAATCGGCGCTGTGGAACTACTACATGACCCAGGCCGAGAACGCCAAGCCCACGAACGATTGGCACTCCACAGCTGTCGAATTGAAGATGTTCAACCTGCTGTTCCTCTACAACTACTGGGACAGGTTCCTGAACTTCCCCATGGGCGGCAGCGAAGAGGTCGGGCTTCAGAACAACGCGAACGCATTCCTTGTCGTGGCCTTCCGCGGCGGGGTGGTGAAGCCGGGGCTCTCGCTGGTGAACATGACCTATGACGTGCGCGCGGACTCCATGCTCTCGTATTCCATGGTTCGCCTGCTTTCGAATACGGTGATCTACAACAGGTTGGGGCCTTTCGCCGGAATCCGCGATGCGACCACCCTGGTCAAGACGCTCGTCATGCGCACGTCCGACTATGAAGACGTTGCTGACTGGTTCGCCGACTACATGTCGACCATCGCGTTCTATCACGAATACAAGCCGCCCGTGATCGATGGGCATCCTGAAACAGGGGAGCTTTACTGGCGCGGTTGGGACCAGGCATCACGCCGCTATCCCGACTATCTTCCAATCTGGCTCACCATGGAACCCGGCGCCATGTATATGGGGTCGACATCGATGCTCTTCGCCTGCGGGTCCTCCTACATTTACACGAACCGTGCTAATTTCAAGTTCAACGATGCGTTCCGAGCGACCTTCAAGACAAGGTTGGACAACATCTTCCCTTATGCCGCCAAGTACTCGTCGACGATGGCGACCATCGTGGGCAAGGAGCGCGTGAATACCACCATCGTGCTCGCGCTTGACAATATGACCTCCTGCTACGATTACGGCACCTCTCAGAACGTCTACTATGAGAGCCACGGGTTGTGGGGTAAGCTCTACACTGAAGACCCTTGGCAGAAGAACTTCTTCGACGTAAGCGAACTGTACGATACTACGGGTGGACAGGGCGCAGCCGCGGCCACTTATAACTCGTCACCTACCAACAAGCGCATCCTGTTCCTTGCGTATACATCTCTTTCGTGCGGTTGGTCGTATTACTGGTCGCATGAGTTCGCCCATGCCATTGACAACGATGTGTTCCTTGGCGCTGGGCGCCGCGACGGTGCTTCCAACGAAGATTTCACCGACGGCCTGCTTACCCAGGGTCACGGGTCTTTGTCGCCGATCCTCAATCTTTGCTACGACTACAACACCTCGTCCGACATCATGTCGAACTACACCCGTGACCGAATATACGGGAAAGACCAGGTGAACGACTTCTACGGGAAGGTGTACGAGACGCTGGACGTTTTGGATTACGCCGCGCTCCAGGCGTTTTTGAGGCTGGACAAGGACGAGCAGAACGCCGTGGCGTCGCAAGTGTGGTTCAGCGGGCAGAACGGCACCAGCCCCTTGGATTCCGGCACCAACACCACCATGCTCTGCTCCAGAAGCAAGGTGCTTGACGGATATGACGGCACCACCGCTACCATGCCGGTGAACGAATCCGTGTTCAACGACGGCTCGAAGAAGTTCGAAGCCATCGAAGAGGTCTACGACAACCAGTTGTTCCTGCGTGGAGGCATCCCCGACGGCGGAAGCATTACCTGGCAGCGGCAGATATACGTCAGCGAGGACAATCGCGGCGTGTGGTGGTTCCCGGTGCACGCCAACACCTTCTATCCCGACTCCCGTTCCTTCAAGGTGATGATGTACCGCATGATGGGACGCGAAGGATACGATGCGTTCGCGACTTACGGAAGCACCGGCGGAAACGACCTTCAGAAGCTCAAGCAGATCACGGGCTGTTCTTCGTACAAGGAATGGCAGATGCAGGTATGGAGCGGCATCGAGGCCAAGAAAGGCAGCCTTGCCTATGCCGACTTCGACGACCTGGTGGACAAGTTCGAGGTGGCTCTGAAGTCCGATGCCAGCATGAACGACCGCAACCTGGGGTCCATGTCTTCGCTGCGCATCCGCATGTTCTACATGATGAAGCGCGTGACCGATGACTTCCGTTACGGGATCTACGAGAACCCGAAGCCCGTCACCCACATAAGCACGCTGAGCGACTTGCTGAAGATTTCGGACAACCCGCAAGGCAACTACGTTCTTGACAACGACATCGACGCCAGCAGCGTTCAGTTCGAAGCCGGTGGCGCGCTGCTCGACGGCGTCTTCTACGGCAAGCTCGACGGGCAGGGCCATAAGATTTCCGTGAAGGACAGCCCGCTCGGCGGACTTTTCGAGGGTGCGCGCCATGCCTATGTCAAGGACCTTACGCTTGAAGGCGTTGCAGCCGATTCCGTGTCTCCCACCATCGTCAATTGCGAGCTGGAGAGCATAAGCTACATACGGTTCGAGCGCAACATATGGTCAGTCGACGACCTCGTCGGCGTGAACGACGACCTTAGGCTGGGCGTGAACAAGTTCCACCTCAGGGCCGACCTTGACCTTGCCGCATGGTCTGGCGCGAATGCTGCAGCCGAAACGAAGCAGCTTTCCGTGATAACGCAATTGCTGAGCGGAACGCAGGCAGACCCCAAGGTGTTCGACGGCCATGGGCACACCATAACCGGGCTTGACGGGGTGTCGTTGTTCGGCCGCGTGTGCTTTGCCGAAATCAGCGACCTCGTCATCGCGAACTCGAAGAACCTTCAGGACGCTGCCAGCGTATCGTTCGTGTCGCTGCTTTCGTCAAGGTCCTACATGTCGAAGTTCTCCGACATCTTCTTCAGCAACGTATCGCTTAGCGGGCGGTCCCAGGTGGGTTTCGTTTCCGGCGATGACGGCTTCGCGAACGTTGCGGGGCAGGATGCGCGCGATGGCGGCTCGCAGTTCAGCAGGATCCAAGTGGCGGGTGGCGTGCTGCAAGTCGGCTCGTCGGGCGCTAGCAACGTTTGCTATGGAGGCTTCATATCGGGTCGCCTATGCATGAGTTCGCTCGAAGATGTATATGTGCAGGGAAGGCTGGGCACGTATGGAGTGAGCTGCGGCGGCGTTGCCGGCGCAATAACTAAGTCGGCGAAGCTGAACAGGTGTATTTCCAAGGTGAATGTCACGCTTGCCAATTCGAACAACAACGGCGTCCTTTTGGGAAATATAGAGCCCGGCGCCGCCTTCGATGCCGACAACACCAAGGTCACCAACTGCTTCGGATTGGGAACGCCTTGCAATAACAATGTGGCTCGTCTGGTCAATATGACCGCCCCAGCCGAGTCTGCTTTCGAGAACTGCTACGAAGACGCATCGATCGAGGCTGGAAAGTCGCTTGTCGGCAATGCGGTGCCCGGAGTCAAGTATGCGCGAACGGACTTGGGGCTCTTACGTCATCTCAGCAAAGAGCTACAAGATATCGTCTATACGTTCCCCATGCTGCGCTATAACTACGAGCTTTATGAGGATCTTGGTTTCGATGAGGCTGTCTGGGAGTTCGACCCTACCATCCAGGTTGGCTACCCCATGCTGCGCTACGTGGGGGACAAGGCAGCTTTCTCGCAGTACGACCTTGACGTAACGATCGATTACAAGAACGAGAAGCTCATATGCTTGGGGTCTGACTTCAATAAAGCCAAGTACATCTGCCTGCACAATCTTCCGTTCAGGAGCCTCAGAGACTATCCCGGCTCGGGCATCAGCAAGGGCGATTGGCAGGATGTGAACTACGCATCCGACACAGTTCCCTTCGGGATGATGTCGGAAGAAGAGAACACCCTCGACCTTTCTGAGATAATCGAATATGAAGGCTTCAAGAATGTAGAGACCGAATTCAAGGGCACGCGCTCCGTTAGCCTGTACTTCTCTTCGAGATCGTCCGGGAAGAGCTACAGCTTTGCAAAGACGGTCGAGCTTCCTCCGCGCCTGGAAAACGGATATGCAGGAAACATCAAGGGCGTTCGCGCGAACTCTGCGGGAACAGGTGCGATCCATGTGTTGACGGTTGGGCCTAGCCTCATGCCGGCCCTCGAGTACAGGCCGGTTGCCGACGCCAGCGCCGATGCCGATGCCGGGACGGATGCCGGTACGGGTGAAGACGCCGGAGATGCGAGCGGCAATGCCGCCGCGGCGGAGTGGATTCCCATCACGGCGTCGTCGACGGCGGTTCCAGCAGGAACGTACGAGGTGCGCCTGGCTGCGACCGACAGCTCGTTCGCTTCCTACCCATCGACGGTCGTGGTCGACGAATACGACCCCGATGCGGTCACGTTCCCGCTCGTCCTCGACCCGAAGGGCGGCACGTGGGCGGAAGGCTTCGACGCTCCTGACACCTACAACAACGAGCAGGCCACGACGCTTCCTACTGCCAGCAACATCGCTCGCAGGGGACACACCTTCGCCGGGTGGTATGACAATGAGCCCCTTTCCGGAAGCCCCCAGACCTCGATACCTGCAGGACGGACAGAAGCGCTCACGTTCTATGCCGGCTGGACGCCCAACGTTTACAACGTGGCTCTCGACCTGGACGGCGGCCGCATAGTCCAGGGAAGCAACGTGACGAAATATACCTTCGGCACAGGCGCGCAGCTTCCGGTTCCTGCGAAGGAAGGCTACGAGTTCGGAGGTTGGTACGAGGATTCCTCCTTCGAAGGGGAGCCGTTGGACGCCATTGCGGCGGACGACATCGGGGACAAGCATTACGTGGCCAAGTGGTACAGGCCTGTGTTCAACGTGACTTTGGAACCCGGCGAGGGCGAGTTCGTGGAAGGCGTCGACTCTTCGTTCACGTACGAAGGCGGCGTTGCGACGAACCTTCCCGGCGCCGACCAGCTGTTCTACGAGGGGCACACCTTCGCAGGCTGGTTCGAAGACTCGACGTTTGCGGGCTTGCCTGTTTCTGCCATTCCGCCGGAGGCCAGGGGCGACAAGCGGTACTTCGCCAAGTGGGACCTCGGCATCTACTCCATTGCGTTCTCGGGGAACGGCGGAACGCTTGGCTTCGAGCAGACAGGCGTGTCGTCCTACACCTATGGCACGCCCGTGACCCTGCCGCTTTACGAACGGGCCGGTTATGAGTTCCTGGGCTGGTTCGACAACGCCGAGCTTGTTGGCAGTCCGATAACCGAGGTCGCTGCCGGACAAAGCGGCGACAAGCGCTACTACGCGAAGTGGGCGCCCAAGACGTATG
>CBCTKQ010000090.1:0-7208 GCA_965147515.1 uncultured Eggerthellaceae bacterium
CGCCGCCGTCGAAGGGGCTGTACAGGCCCGCGATGTCCGTGGACTGCCCCTCGTTCAAGACGTTGAGGTACCCGTACTCGTTCGCTTCGAGCCCTTCGAAAGCCGTTCCGTCGTCCTTGCTGATCGAATAGACGATGGCGTAGTTCTGCCTGTCGGCGATGACCGCGTCGGCGGACACCGTCACGCCGTTGCAGCTCTGGGCGGCACCGATGGGGTGCCCGACCTTGTCGACCACCTCCGTGGGGGCCGGCCCGGCTCCGAAGATCCCCGCCACGGCGTCCGAGACGCTCACCAACGCGCCGGACGCGTAGGCGAACGTGCCCATGCCGAACAGCGCGACGACCGCAGCCACCGCGGCTGCAAAGCGGAAGGGCGCCCTGCTCTTCCTGGCCCGCGCCCTATGCGGGGTCGCAACGCCCTCGCGGACCTGCTGGGCGGCGACCGCCCGGTTGATGGTCTGCTCCATCCGCTCCTTCGCGGAGGCGTCGAACTCCATCGCGTTCAGCTCGCCTTTGAGGGCGGCGGCCAACTCGCCGTCGAACCCTGCGCCTGCGGCCTTGGATGCGCCGTCGTTCCTGCAACTGCTATTCCATAACGTCATGATGGCTCCTCTCGATGGCCTTCCGCAAAGCCTCCCGCGCACGGGATAGGCGCTTCGTGACGGCCGCGACGGATTTGTTCTCTATGGATGCGATCTGCGCGATGCTCATGTCCTCGTAATAGTGCAGGAAGACCGCGACCCGCTGGTCTTCGGGAAGCTGTTTGACGGCGTCGAGCACGCCGCTCTGCTGCGACATGAACACCTCTTCGGCGCTCGGCGCCGTCGGATGCGGCGTCGTCTCGTCGAAGCGCACGCTGCGCTTTCGATGGGCGCCCTTCAAGACGTCCTTGCAGCGGTTCACCGTGGTGCGTATGACCCATGCCTTCTCGTGCTCGGGGCTCGAGAACGGGGGCGCGTTGAGCATCAGCTTGATGAGGACATCCTGGACGATGTCCTCCGCATCGGAGCTGCTGCCAAGATAGGTGAAGCTCAGCCTGAGAATGAGGTCCGAATACCTTTCGACGTATTCGGCCGAATCTGCTTTGGTCATCGCATCAGGCCTTCGCCTCGACTGGTGCGGGGCCGCAGCCGCCGGCCAGGAAGTGTTCCCCATGGCACATTCTACTGACATTTCCTCTCCAATGGATCGTGGTCTGCCTTTCGTCCTTGCAAGGCTTCTACCAATAAAACGATCCACGGGAGCGGAACCTGACAGCTATTTCAGAGACGGAAAACAAACGGCGAAGGATGCGCACAACGACACCGGAAGCAAACAGCGCAGGGAGCGGGAAACATCGACGGGGTAGGCAATGCATCGTTGCGATGTCTTTTCAACCTACATCCTTGACGTACGTTATAACGTACGTATAATGAGGCCATATACATAGCCGAGAAGGAGACACTATGACCAGCGTAACGGCCACCGCCGCCCGCAAGGACATATACAACCTCATCGCCCGCGTGAACGAGGACTGCAAGCCCGTCGCAATCACCAATTCCAAGGGCAAGGGGGCGGTTCTTGTCGGCGAGGACGACTGGTCGGCGATCGAGGAGACGCTATACATCCTTGGCACGCCCGGCATGGCGGAAAAGCTTGTCGATGCGCACAACGAAGGCCTCGGCGACTGCATCCCTGCCGATGCCCTGGAGTGGTAGGCCGTGTACAGGGTCGTGTTCACCAAACAGGCGGCGAAGGACGCGAAGAAGCTGAAGGCTGCAGGGCTTGACGCCAAGGCCAAGGAGCTCGTGGGCATCGTTTCAGCCGACCCGTTCGCCTACCCGCCAGCATTCGAGCCATTGGTCGGAAGCCTTGCAGGCATGTATTCCAGGCGCATCAACCGGCAGCATCGGCTCGTGTACGAGGTCATAGACGAGGCTGCAGACTGCGACGGCATGCCCATACAGGGCACAGTCAAGGTCCTGAGCATGTGGACCCATTACGAGTCCCTATAGGACGGAAGCAACGTCATCGCATCGGTGACCGTCCGGCTTTAGGGCCTGCGGGCGCGTCAGCGCTTCGCTTCGGCGGCCTCCAGAAGCCGCTGCAGCTCCTCGGCATGCGAGCGGCGCTTGTCGGTGGCCGTGCCCACGATGGCGACGGAGCGGTACTTCCCGTACTTCTGGAAGAAGGCGGGGATCGCCTTGCGCTCTTCCATCTCCTTGGCGTAGCGAGCGAAGTACTCCTGGTAGGGAAGCCCGTGGTCGAGATAGTCGTCCAGAAGCGTCTTCGAGGGCGAGTACTCCACGTCGTGGGCGTAGTCGGCGTGCGCGATGACGTGCGTGAAGTACTCCAGGTCCTCCTGCTTGGTGAACCCCGCCAGCTGGTTGGTGTTCCGAAGGCGGATGTCCAGCATCAGGTCGGTCTTCCAGCCGAGTATCTTGTCGAAGAACTCCTCGGCTGTGGTCTGATACGCCGAGAGCACATGAATTTCCATGAGGGCTCCTTCCCTGCGCGAATGCCTTTTCAGAGCGCATGATAAGCCCGTAGATGGTTGGCGATGCATGGGCTTCCGGCTCTGACACCAAGGCGAATCCTTGCCGAAAGACTTTGTGACAGGGTCTTTTCGTTCGCGTTACAAACGCCATAGCGAACGCCTTTGCCTGGCAGCATCCGTATCCTGTTGTGCGCGGGCATGAAGGTCCGTCCAAGACGGGACTGGCCAGCACGGATTCACGGTCAAGCGAGGAAAGGGGCGCCATGAAGGAAACGTTCCTGCAAGACTTCGAATGGTATCTGCCAAACGACGGAAGTTTCTGGGACACCGTATGCGAGCAGGCGGAAGACCTCGCGCGAGTCGGGTTCACGCATGTCTGGCTGCCGCCTGCATACAAGGGGCAGGCCGGCTCGGACGACGTCGGCTACGGGGTCTACGACCTATTCGACCTGGGTGAATTCGACCAGAAGGGCACCGTGGAAACCAAGTACGGCAGCGTCGAGGAATACCTTGCCGCCATCAAGAAGCTGCACGACAACGGCCTCAAGGTCATCGGCGACATCGTCCTCAACCACAGAATGGGCGCGGACGGGACGGAGACCGTCAACGCCACCTCGTGCGACCCAGGCAACCGCCTGCAGAGCACGAGCGGCGAACACGAGGCCGACGTGTGGACGAAGTTCACCTTCCCGGGAAGGGCCGGGGCGTACGACGACTTCGAATGGAGCGCCGACGATTTCACCGGAACCGATCGCGACGAGCGCACGGGCAGCAACGACATCCTGTCGTTCTCGGGAAAGCATTGGAACGAGAACGTGAGCAAGGAGTCCGGCAACTTCGACTTCATAATGGGCGACGACGTGGACTTCGACAAGCCCGAGGTCGTGGAGCAGCTGACCAAGTGGGGGCTGTGGTACACGGAGAAGGCCGGGCTCGACGGGTTCCGCATCGACGCGGTGAAGAGCATCGACTCCACCTTCTTCGGCCCGTGGCTGAAGAAGATGTCCGAGGTGGGCAACCATCCCCTGTTCGCCGTCGGCGAGTTCTGGAGCGGCAACAGCCAGGACCTGGCCGACTACATAGAGAGCAGCGGACGCTGCATGAGGCTGTTCGACGTGCCTCTGCACTTCAAGCTGCAGCAGGCGTCGCAGCAGTCGGCCGACTACGACATGCACCAGCTC
The DNA here is from genome assembly GCA_965147515.1 of uncultured Eggerthellaceae bacterium. Lineage (GTDB taxonomy): Bacteria > Actinomycetota > Coriobacteriia > Coriobacteriales > Eggerthellaceae > MGBC163016. The sequence goes on from CBCTKQ010000090.1 coordinate 3,657, forward strand.
TTCGACGGGACCATAACGTCATGGGAGCCCGACTTCTCCTGCGCGTTCGTTGACAACCACGACACCCAACCAGGGCAGGCGCTGGAAAGCTGGGTGGACGACGGCTTCAAGACCCGCGCCTATGCGTCCATCCTGCTCCGCGACGCGCAGGCGCCTTTCGTCTTCTACGGCGACTTGTGGGGCATTCCGCACGACGGAAAACAGCCGGTGCCGTTCCTGCGCGAGATGGTGTGGGTTCGCGCGAACCTGCTGGGGGACGAGCTGGTGGACATGAACGATGCGGACCATCAGAAGATGACGTGGCTGATGCGCGGAGACCATCCCGTGTTCGTCGTGTGGAGCGGCGCGGACTGGAAGCAGAAGGACGTCGTGGAGCCCACGCTTGCGGGAAGGACGTTCGTGGACGTGACCGACCCTTCGCATCTGGTTCCCGTGGGGGAAGGCGGCGAAGCCAGCTTCACATGCGGACCTTCCGGCTGCGGGATATACGTGACCGCAGAGGACTACGACGCCCTGAAAGCGGCCCTGTACGGTTGAGGCCAGCCGCTGGGTTAAGATGGAGGCCTCACCCCAAGCCGTCAAGGAGGCCGCGCCCATGCCGCAGTTCGAGCACTACATGTACGTTTTGGAGTGCTCCGACGGAAGCCTTTACGCAGGCTATGCCACGGACGTAGACAGGCGCGTGGCCACCCACCAGGCAGGCAAGGGGGCAAAGTACACGAAGGCTCGCCTGCCGGTGAGGCTTCTGGCCAAGGCCAGGTTCTACTCCAAGGAACGCGCCATGAGCGCCGAGGCCCGCTTCAAGCGCCTGTCGAGAGGCGAGAAGGAACGCGTGCTTGGGCTGGCCGCCAACGGTTCGCTCAAGGAAGCGCTGGCGTCAGGGCTTCCGGGCTTCGGCGAAGAGCCTGCGCTGGAGTTCGTCGACAGGTCCATCGCCGAGAACGTCGACGAGGGGTACCGGGACTTCCAATCGAAGCTCATGCCCACGGTGGGTCCCGAGACGTTCGCCGGGGTCAGGACGCCTGCCCTGCGCAAGATCGCGAAGCAGCTTCGCAAGCGGGACGACGCGCGCGACTTCCTGCGGGCCCTTCCGCACAGGCTGTTCGACGAGAACCAGGTGCACGCCTTCGCGATAGGGCTCGAGCGCGACTACGACGCGGCGGTCGACGAGCTGGACCGGTTCCTGCCGTTCGTGGACAACTGGGCCACCTGCGACCAGCTGTCCGTGAAGGTGCTTGGCTGCCAGCCCGAGCGGACGCTGCAGAAGGCGCGCGAATGGATGGCGTCACGCCATTGCTACACGATTCGCTTCGGAATCGGTGTGTTGATGCAGCTGTACCTGGACGACCTTTTTCAGCCTGAGTTCCTTGCGCTCGTCGCTGCAACGCGCATGCCGTCGACGGCCGACGACCCAGCAAGCGATTCGGACGTCTACTACGTGGACATGATGCGCGCATGGTACTTCGCCGAGGCGCTGGTGAGGCAGGAAGACGCCGCACTTCCCTACTTCGAGCAGAAAGGCAACGCGGCGCTTCTGGACGAATGGACCCGCAGGAAGGCCATCCAAAAGGCCGTCGAGAGCCTTCGCGTTTCGGACGGGCTGAAGGACCGCCTGCGCACGCTGCGCTAGGCAGTCAGCCGAATGCATCTTGGTAGGCGCCGGATGCATCTTGGCCGGACGCGCTCAACCTCACCGCACATCCTTCCTATAATCTGCACTCGAAGGGAGGACCCCCCATGAAGATCGACATCGAAGAGAACGCGGCTCTGCGCGAGACCGAGGTGCTGATACGCTGCCGCAAGGCAGACGAGCGCATCGCCTCCATCGTGTCGAGCCTGCAGATGCACGACCTGCGCGTCGCCGGCAAGAGCGACGGTGAGACGGTCTCGGTGCCGGCGGGCGCCATCCTCTACATCGAATGCGTCGACGGCAGAACGTTCGCCTACACGCAAGACGCCGTGCTTGAGCTCAGCCTGCGACTCCACGAACTGGAAGACCGCCTTGAAGGCGCGAGCTTCGTCCGCATCGCGAAGAACTGCCTCGCCAACATCTGCCGCATCCGCTCGCTGCGCCCCTACGTGGGCGCCCGGCTGCTGGCGACGATGGACAACGGCGAGGAGATAGTGGTTTCCAGAAGGTATGCGAAGCAGCTCAAAACCGTGCTGGGCATCGGAAGGGAGGCCTGAAATGGCCACGCAGATAATCGACACCGAAAAGAAAACCGCCGGGAAGTACGCGAGGAACTTCTTCGTGAACACGTGCGTCGTGTTCGCCGTAGCCATGTTCTTCTTCCTTGCCGCGGGCACGATCTTCGGAAGCGACGGCCTTGCGCCGGGCATGGCGATGGGATGGGGGCTTCTGGCCGCCAGCGTCGCATCCAGCGCCTTGCAGCTCGTGTTCTTCACGCCCGCGGTCATCAAGAGGATGGCCTACCCCGCCCGCGCGGCGCTCTTCGGGCTGTGCTTCTACCCCGTGCTTGCCGGAATCGCGGCGCTCTTCTCCTGGTTTCCCGCGGAATACCCTGCCGCATGGGTCAGCTTCACGGTGACCTACTTGGTGATTTTGGGCATCCTGAGCCTCGCATTCGGCCGCATGTACAAGAGGCAGATAAAAGAGCTGAACGACAACCTCGCCGCCTACAAGCAGCAGCATCGACAGTAGGGGGCTCAGGGCGGGAATAACGCCATCAAGACATCCCTGTGTCATCCTGCAAGGACGGATTCCATAGTGTTAAGAACCGTGTCCGTGCCGCCGAGGCCGGCAAATTCGCTACGCAGTACGCAGGCCGCTTTCTGGAACGCTTCTTGGCCATCGACGAGACGCCCGATGGCCTTGCGTACTTTTTCTGCATCGAAGTGTTCATGCTCCAGCACGACGCCCACGCCGTTGCGAGCGGCCGCTTCGGCGTTGAAACGTCGCTCGAACACCCTTCCCGGGCAGATGAGCTGCGGCGCCCCGAATGCTATGCCGTCCATTACCGAGTTCTGGCCGCCATGGTTAACGAACGCGACGGCACGTGGCAGCAGCTCGGCGAAGTCGAGGCGCGGCGCGGTTCGCACGCCCTCCGCAAAGCCCTCGGGAAGCCCGGCGACGTGCAATTCGAGGCCGCTTCCCTGCAGCGCCTCCGCAAGCACCGCAACGGCTCGACGAGGCGTGACGGTGCCGTTGCCAAGGTAGGCAACGACCACATTCCGGGAAGCCTCCGGCATGTCTGCCGCACTTGACGGCTCCGGCGGCATCCCCGCGAACGGGCCTGTGAACACCACTTTGGCATCCTTCGCGAAGGGCTCCATCGCGCGGCATGATGGCACGAAGCGCACCCGTGGCATGAGCAGCACGTCCTCCGGCGAGCGCACCGGGCCCATCGAAAGCGAGCGCAGCACGCGGTTCACTCCCGCAACGGCGGCAGGGTTGCTCGCGAAGGACGGCTGCGTCGGGTAGCTCGTTGTTCCGAACACGGGAACCTTTTCCGCCATCGCTGCAATAATCGCGGCGATGTTGAACTCCGAGTAGACGGCATCGAACCTTTCCCGGTGGATGACCTCGCGCAG
>CBCTKQ010000091.1:0-7072 GCA_965147515.1 uncultured Eggerthellaceae bacterium
GCGGGAGGCATAGTCGGCGACCAGAAGAACTACGGCGGCATCAATGGCTGCACGAACACCGCGGCGATCGCCAACACGAACGGCCAGTCATACGGAACAGGCGGCATCGTCGGCTGGGTGCGCTACGACGGCGCGCCTCCCGCCTATTCCGCCAGCGCGCCCGTGAACGTGACCGGCAACGTCAACTCCGGCACCGTGAAGGGTGGAAACGACGGAGGCGGGATAATCGGCTGTCTGTACAACGCAGGCAAGGTGTCCGGCAACGAGAACACCGCTCCGTCCATTTCCAGCACGACATTCGCAGGCGGCATCGTCGGCAACTACCAGAACCTGTCGCCCGCGTCGCTGCCTTCCACGGTCCCTGCAGGAGCCACGGTGGACAACAACGTGTCCACCACGCCCGAATCGGCCTTGCACGCGCCCCTTGAAGGCCTGTACGCCTACAACAACGACCCGACGAGTCTTGCGGTGGAAGACAACGGCGGCGCATGGGTGGCGAAGCTCGAGGACGTGAGGTACGCGTCGCTCCCGCTTGCCGTCACGATGGCTGCAGGCGGTGGCCCGAAGGCGGCGGGCGGCGGCCTTGTCACGCTGATCGACGACGTCGTCGGATCGGACGCTGTCGAGCTTGACGGCACCGGCACGGTGATGCTGAACCTGAACGGCCACGATCTAGGCTTCTCCGCGTCGCCGGCCTTCGACGTGTCAGACGGCCGACTGGTCGTGGTGGGCGGCGGCCGCGTTTCCACCGTGCATCAAAGCCTCGAGAGCCTCGCATCGGTCGCGCCCGAGGCAAGCTTCATAGTCGACGGAGGCACGTACAGGCAGGACGTCTCGCAGTACGTGGGCGAAGGCTTCACCGAGAAGGCGCTTGAAGACGACCCCGACGGGTTCGAATTCCAGGTCGTTAGAAGCGAGCCTGCAACGCCGCCCGGCCCCGGGACCGGAACACCAGGCGTCACGGACCCGGAAGACGGCCGCATCCCGATCAAGGGAACGCCTTTGAGCGACGCTTCGGCGGTCCCGGCAAGCGACGCACAGCGTGCCATGGTGTCCGCCGAGTCGGCCAACGAGCTGGACAAGGTCGGCGACGACGCATGGACCGCGCTTGCCGTGCTCGGGGCCATGGCATTGGCGTCCGTCGTGGCGATGGCAGCATGCGGGAGGGCGCGCCAAGGCGTCTCCAGAGGCCGCATCGTTTAGAATGGGCGACAGGCCATCCGACCTCTCTTGCTAGGAACGCGACGCATGAAAGACATCAAAGGGCTGCTCTACGACGCAGACGGCACGCTGCTGGACACCTACGGCATCATACTCACGTCGATGCGCCACACCGTGAACGGAATCGCGGGCGGAAGCTACGCCGACGACGAGCTCATGGCGCGCGTCGGCACTCCCCTGCTCGACCAGATGCTTCACTTCGCAGACGGCGACGAAGCCCGGGCGCAGGAGCTCGTCGACCTGTACCGCAAGCACAACGACGGCATTCACGACGAAGCCATACGCCCCTTCCCTGACACGAAGGAGGCGCTGGCCATGCTCGCCGACGCGGGCTTCAAAATGGGCGTCGTCACGTCAAAGCGCCACTTCATGGCCGAGCGCGGGCTGCGCATGAGCGGCATACTCGGCTACTTCGACGTGTTGGTGGCATCCGACGACTGGCCCGAGCACAAGCCCGACCCAGGCCCCGTGCTGCGCGGCTGCGAGCTTCTGGGAATCGACCCCGAGAATTGCGCCTACGTCGGCGACAGCCCCTACGACATCCAGGCAGGCAACGCGGCGGGATGCCTCACCGTGGCTGCGCTGTGGGGCATGTTCCCCGCCGGCGAGCTGGAGGCGTGCCGCCCCGACATGTCGTGCACGTCGCTTTCGGAATTCGCACGCGAAGCAGCGGAACAGCGCTAGGCGCAACGGGTGACGGAGAAGCGTTGCATCACGGAAAACGCTTGATCCAGCACGGGTCGCTCTAGTTGTCAGGAGAAAGCGATGTGCGGAAGGTTCGTATATCTCGAATGGGACGATGTGCTGGAGATCGTCATGCGCATCGAGATGAGTGCGCCGTGCAGCCTACGTCCCGACTGGCCGGCGCGCGGCCCAATGGCCCGGCCCGGGTCCGTCGTGCCAATCATATCGTCCGATGGCGGCGGCCTTGCGGCGGCCGAGCTGCGCTGGGGCTTTGCGGCGCCATGGGACGATCGCAGGCTGCTGTTCAACACGCGCATCGAAACGGCGCTCGACGACGAGCGCGGCATCTGGCACGACGCCATACGGCACGGCCGCTGCATCGTGCCCACATGGGGGTTCTTCGAACCCAGCGCCACGGAGACGGTGCTCAGTCCGCGGACCGGCAGGCCGGTCAAGCGCCAGTACGAATTCTCACTTCCGGAAGAACCTACGCTTCTGGCCGGCGTGTGCAACCGCGATGCGTTCAGCGTCGTGACCACGAAGCCCAACGCAACGGTCGCAGCCGTCCACGACCGCATGCCTGTCGTGCTGCAGAAGGACGAGGCGCATCAGTGGATGTACGGCGACTACGCGGCCCTGGCCAACCGGGAAGGTATCGCGCTGAACGTGGAAGCCGAGCCGTTGCCGGAAGCGCCCGACGACCGACAAACCAGCCTGTTTTGAAGCGGAGAAAGGCGGAGAGCATGACAGGGAGGTCAACGAAAGGAGAAAACGCGATGGACGCAACGGACCGCCTGCAGGCCTTCGAACAAATGCTTGAAGACGTCAAAGCCCAGATGCAGTTCACCCAGTTCGAGCTGGACAAGCTGAAGGCGCAAGGCCGTGAGAAATCGGTCACCTTCAAACAGCACCTGTCTAACAAGCTGATGTACCAGCGCATCCTGACCCTGTACGAGAAGCACGGCCTGCTCTAGCCAGTAAAGGCAAACTCAAAAGAGGCCCCGCCCATGAGCGACCTTGGCATCGTCGGCTGCGCCCTACGCGAGGAAGTTCATCACGAGCGACACCATAGCATCCTTCTCCTCCGGCTTCGACTCGGCAATCATTATCGTAGTCGCAACAAGAGCCCCATCGCTCATCGCCTTCTGACCCTCTCGATACAGTCTTCCGTTCCTGTCAAGAAAATAGAGAAAGACGGTTGCCGCAATCCGCTTGTTCCCATCGTGAAAGGAATGGTTCTTCACAATAAAGTAGAGCAGATTGGCTGCCTTCTCCTGAACGGATGGATAAAGCTCCCTGCTTCCAAAGGATTGATATATGGCGGCTATGCTGCTTCTGAAAGAATCATCCTTCTCCACGCCGAAAAGCGCGCTTTCTCCGCTGAAACGAAGCGCATCGATAAGGCTTCGGCATTCGTCGTAATCCAGCACATAAACGGAATCGTTTCCTTCCGGCCTGCCGATTCGCTGATGGTCGTAGTCGTCGAGAAGGTCGAGTGCGGTGGCGTAGCTTTTCACCACCTCCAACACCTGCCTTGTGTTCAAATCGTCAGAGACGCGCTCCAGAAGCGCCACGGTTTGAGACAACTGTTGCAAGCGCCTCTCGTTTTCGGCACGCCCTGCGATGATGTACCTGCGAAGCACGTCGTTTGCCCAGCGACGAAACTCGATGCCGCGCTGAGATTTCACGCGATAGCCTACCGAGATGATGACATCGAGGCTGTAGTGTTCAATCTCACGCGTTACCGTCCTGGACCCTTCCTCTTGAACTGTCGCAATTTTTGCGACAGTTGGGCTGGAAGTATCGGCCAGTTCCTCCTGAAGCGCATTGGCAATATGCTTCCCTATAGTCTTGACGTCACGACCGAACAGAAGGGACATCTGGCTTCTGTTGAGCCATACCTCGTTGCTTTGCATATCCACGGCAACATCAAGCGTCACGTCGCCGTCAGACGACTCGAACAGAACGATTTGAGAACCATTTGAGCTATCAGACATAAAGCTCCACCCTTCCTTCAAGTAGGAAGCATACACTTTTAGACGCAAGATCATAACCCGACATTGTCGCGTAAAGGAGGCGGAGCATGCTCTACGAAGACGTGGCATTGATATTCGAAGGCGGCGGCATGCGCAACGCCTACACGGCAGCCGTCGTCGAGGCGCTGCTGCGAAACGACATCGTCTTTCCGAAGGCCTACGGGATCTCCGCCGGGGCGGCGCTTGCCGCGTTCTACGCCTCGCGCAACCCTGCGCGCGCCAAGGCGACGTTCACGGAATCGGTGCGCAAGGCCGATGGGAACATGCTGAAGAACCTCGTGGAAGGCAAGGGGGCGTTCGACCTGCAATATGTGCTAGAAGGCCTTTCCGAGGAGAACGCCGACGAACACGACGAGTGGACCTTCGACTTCGAACAGCTGAAGCATGGCGAGACCGACGTGCACATAGAGGCGTTCGACGTCGATTCAGGCGAGACCGCCGCCTGGACGCGTGACGACATGCGCACCATGACCGATGCGCTGGAGCGCGTGCAGGCATCGTGTTCATACCCGCTTTTCACGCCGACCACCACGATAGACGGGCGACGCTACGTCGACGGAGGCATGGGCGAAAGCCACGGGATCTGCCTGCACGCGGCCATCCTCGACGGGTTCCGGCGCTTCTTCGTCGTACGCACGCAGAAGCGAGGTTACAGGATGCCCGAGCTGTCGATGGAGAAGAGGGACGCCTACAGGCTGGCATACGCCAAGCACCCGAAGGTCGTGCGCGCGCTGGAAGACCGGCCGGACGCATACAACATGCTGCTGGACACGCTGGAAGGCCTGCGCGAAGCCGGCGACGCCTACGTGTTCTGTCCCGACAAAATGCCTATAACATACAAGACGACCGACTACGAAGCCTTGTGCAGTGCCTACGATGCAGGGCTCGCGCAATGCGAACGCGAGCTTCCCGCCTGGAAGGCATGGCTGGGTTCGAATGCGTGACGAAGCACGGACGTAACAGCAAATCCCGCGCTTAGAACCCTCCGCGGACGACGATCTCTTCCATGGGACGCCGGTCGAAATGCATCCGCGACGGCCCCTGGCCGGCATGGCCCAGCATGAGGAACTGATAGGTGACGACGTTCTCGGGAATGTTGAACACCTCGCGCGCAGCGGGCGGGTCGTACGCCCCCACGATGCACGACGCCACGCCCAGGCTTTCCGCCCTAAGCGCCATCTGCATGATGGCGAGCCCGCAGTCTATCCACCCATAGTCCGGCGTGACGGCCGGGTTCTTCGCCGAGTCGTCCGCGTCGAAGCAGACCAGTATGGCGGTCTGGGCGCCGTAGCGGCACTTGCTGCACGCGTCGACCTTGGCGAGGTCGTCGCCCTGCAGCACCACGAACCTCCACGGCTGGTTGTTGCACGCCGAAGGCGCCGTGCGCCCGGCCTCGAGGATCGCCTCAAGCTCTTCGTCGGAAACCTGTTCGTCCGTGAACTTCCTGCACGAATAGCGTTCCTGCATCGCCTGCTCGACGTCCATGATCTCCTCCTGTCGTAAATCGTTGCACCAAGCAACTACCGTTTAAATCGCCGTGACCGTATCGTTAAGCAACGCAAGCAGGCTGGAAGCATCAGTCATCGAAGCAATGTACGCTTTGCACAACACTTCTGGGTCCACAGTCGTGTAGTTAAGGCTCCATCCCGCCTGTCGCGCAAGCTGGTTGATGAATATCCGCTGGGTTCTCCCATTGCCCTCGCGGAATGGGTGCAGCGCATTGATCTCCGATATGTAGAAAGCCACACGTCGGATGAACTCATCGCGATTGAGTCCACGTAAGTAGTTCTCAGCCTCTAGCTTCGAGAACAGGTCATCCGAGTAAGGGATTATGAATTCCGCGGCGCAGAACAACGAATTGCCCTTCGCGATGAAACCCTTCTCGCGAACCGAACCAGCCCAGTCATATACCTCGCCGAACAAAGCCTTATGAATCGCTTGCAGATGAGCCAAGTCGAACTTCCCGTCTATCGGATTCGCCTCAAGCTCTGCCGCAGTAACACCGGTAATGGCACGTTCTGCATCCCAAAGCTCGTCAAAATCACGTAAACCCAGCTTGTTGCGTAGCACTTTCGTTCCCGCATATACGTACGGGTCGTTGCTGTCGTATTCGTAGTCGTAAGCCTTCCTAGGCATGAGACGCCGCCAATTGCTTTGCAGCCGTAACGTACTGCTTCACCAAATCGCGGTAGGTCATCTCGCCACGACCAACTTTGCGAAGGTTCTCCTTCTCCTCATCCGTCATGGCCATATGCTCCACAGCCAAGCTGTGCTCGACCTCTTCGATGATGCTTTCCATCTCTGTTGACGTCATTGTCCTATCCGCACTTCCTTGTAGTCGTAGGCTTCGGCCGGAAGCCTAGGCCTAATCAAGCCATCACCAGCATATTAGAATAACCTTCAATTTCAAGAACCGCCTTTTAAATCTTGGGAAGGCTCTGATCCGGGATCCTCGCCACCGCCGGCACCGCCTTGCCGCGCGCTTGTACGCACGCTTGATAGCCAGACAGCAGTCTTGCTCGCATATCCCTTTCTCGGGAACACAGACGCTAGGTATGGCACGCAGCTCGTCTGAACGTATCCTCCCAATCGCGGAGGAATCCCTGCAGGTCGAACGCGAGTTATTAAAGTCCATTCATGAACGCCGCAAGGTCAAAGCTCTCGTGTTCTTTGACAAAAGAGGGATGTCCGCAAGCTCAAGTAGTTGATATACTAGCGCCATCAGGACCGAGGCACGGCGACAATCGGGTCCCTTCCGCCTCGGTTCTCGCGTTTACAAGAACTCCCGACCGGTATGCATTGTGCCTTCCTCGGGCGTTTCTCATAACCCCTCGAACTATGGGGTTATAGGACAGAACGTGCGTCCTATAACCCGGATGGCATGTCGGCAGTCATTGCGCCTCTTCCATGAAAAAGGCCGCCCGAAGGCGGCCTGAAAGGTCTTGGTAGCTCCGACCGGATTCGAACCGGCGACCTCCGCCTTGAGAGGGCGGCGTCCTAAACCGCTAGACGACGGAGCCACGCTTAGTGCGCTAGCTAGTATACACGAAATGCCTTCCCGAACGCCGAAGCGGTTGAAAATGGCTGGGGTGGAAGGAGTCGAACCCTCACATACGGCACCAGAAACCGCT
>CBCTKQ010000092.1:0-7009 GCA_965147515.1 uncultured Eggerthellaceae bacterium
CCGTAAAAGCCTTGTGGTGCCCTGGATTGCCCCGCCTTGGGGCCAAGTGGGCTTCGTCCCACGCCGAGCCCCAAACAAGGGGCAAGGCAGGGTGCCACGGGGCTTTTAGTCGATGTCAGCGCCGCATTTCTTGCAAACGCGCACCTTCTTGCCGCCATCGATGCGGTGGCCGACGCGCGTGGGCTTGCTGCACTTGGGGCAGACGAGCATGACGTTGGACACATGCACCGGCGCCTCGATGGACGAGATGCCGCCCTGCGGGTTCTCCTGCGTGGGGCGCATGGCCTTCTTCATCATGTTCAGCTTCTCCACGACGACTCGCTCGGCCTCGGGGACGGTGCGCAGCACCTTGCCCTCCTTGCCGGAGTCCTTGCCGCAGATGATCTTTACGTTGTCGCCCTTCTTGACGTTCAGGTGGTTGCGCACCTGGCGTGTGCTCTTAGGCTTCTGTGTAGTGAATGCCATCAGTGCGCCTCCTTACAGGGTCTCGGGTGCCAAGGACACGATCTTCATGTACTTCTTGTCGCGCAGCTCGCGGGCCACGGGCCCGAAGATGCGCGTGCCGCGGGGCGTGCCGTCGTTGTTGATCAGCACGCACGCGTTCTGGTCGAAGCGGATGTAGCTTCCGTCGGCGCGGCGGACTTCCTTCTTCACGCGCACGATGACGCAGCGGACCACTTCGCCCTTCTTGACGCTGCCGTTGGGGATGGCTTCCTTCACGCTGCAGATGATCACGTCACCAAGGCCGGCGTAGCGGCGCTTCGAGCCGCCGATGACCTTGATGCACTGCACCTTGCGCGCGCCGGAGTTGTCGGCAACGTTGAGCATGGATTGCATCTGAATCATTGCTTGTTCCTCTACTTCCTAAGGCTAGACGCGCTGCGGCGCTATTTGGCCTTCTCCACGATCTTCAGGAGGCGCCAGCGCTTCATCTTCGACATCGGGCGGGTCTCCATGATCTGCACTGTGTCGCCCACGCCTGCCTCGTTGCCTTCGTCATGTGCATGGTACTTCTTGGAGGTGGTCATCATCTTGCCGTACGTGGGGTGCGGCTTGCGCGACTGGACCTCGACCACGATGGTCTTGTCGTTGGCGTCGCTGACGACGACTCCCTGTCGGACCTTGCGCATGTTGCGTTCTTCAGTCATGTTCCAACCACCCTTTCCTATGCGCTCAGCTCGCGAGCATGCATCTCGGTAAGGATGCGCGCGATGTCCTTCTTGACCAGTTTGACCCGAGCAGTGTTGTCAAGCTGGGAAGTGGCCATCTGGAAGCGCAGGTTGAACAGCTCTGCGCGGGCCTCCTTCAGCTTGTCGTTCAGATCCTCGGACGTGAGCTCTCGAATCTCTGATGCCTTCATCATTCCTGCCCTTCTGTCTGCTTGGTGACGATCTTGCACTTGATCGGAAGCTTGTTGATCGCAAGGCGGAGGGCTTCCTTGGCGGTCTCGTCGTCGACGCCGTCGATCTCGAACATGATGCGGCCGGGCTTGACCACGGCCACCCATCCTTCGGGATTGCCCTTGCCGGAGCCCATGCGGGTCTCGGCGGGCTTCGAGGTGATCGGCTTGTCGGGGAATATGGTGATCCAGACCTTGCCACCGCGCTTCATGTGCCTGGTGAGCGCGACACGGGCGGCCTCTATCTGGCGGTTGGTGATCCAGTGCGCCTCGAGCGCCTGGATGCCGTAGGTGCCGTTGTTCAGACGGGTGCCGCCCTTGGCCTTGCCCTTCATGGAACCGCGCTGGACCTTGCGGTGCTTCACTCGCTTGGGACTAAGCATTAGTTACGCCCCCTATCGCCTCTGTCCCCGCGGTCGCCACGGCCGCGGCGAGGCGGACGCGTGGATCCTTCGAGAGCGGGGTTGTTCATCTTCTGACCGGGAAGGACGTCGCCGTGGTAGACCCACACCTGGACGCCGATGGCACCCATCTGGGTGTTGGCGGTGGCGAATCCGTAGTCGATCTTCGCACGCAGCGTCTGCAGCGGCACGCGGCCTTCGCGGTACCACTCGCGGCGGCTCATCTCGGCGCCGCCCAGGCGGCCCGAGCACTGGATTCGGATGCCCTTGGCGCCCGACTTGCGGGCCGACTGAACGGCCTTGCGCATGGCGCGGCGGAAGGCGACGCGGCCTTCGAGCTGCTCGGCGACGGACTGCGCGATGAGCTCGGCGTCGAGCTCGGGGCGCTTGACCTCGACGACTTCGATGTTGACGGTGGCGCCGTCGGCGATCTTCTCGAGCTTCTTGCGAAGGGTGTCGATCTCGGCGCCCTTCTTGCCGATGACCACGCCGGGACGCGCAGTGGTTATGACGACGCGGAGCTTCTCGCCTGCGCGCTCGATCTCGATCTTCGAGACGGCGGCACGGGCCAGGTACTTGTCCAGGTACTTGCGAACCTTGATGTCGTTCTCGAGGACGTCGGCGTAGTCCTTGCCTGCATACCAACGGCTGCGCCAGTCCTCGGTGATGCCCAGGCGGAAACCTGTGGGGCTTACTTTCTGACCCATTGGCTTTAAGCCTCCTCTCGGGGTGCGACGACGATGGTGATGTGGCTTGTGCGCTTGTTTATGCGCGAGGCCGAGCCCTTGGCGCGAGGGCGGATGCGCTTGAGCGTGGGGCCCTCGTCGACGAAAGCCTTCTTGACCACGAGGCCGGAGGCGTTCAGGTGGTTGTTGTGCTCGGCGTTCGCCACTGCGGAGTTCAGCGTCTTCTCGACGGTCTGGGCGATTCCGCGGTTGGTGAAAGCGAGGATCTCGCGGGCCTGTTCCACGGACTTGCCGCGGACCAGGTCGACGACGACGCGTGCCTTGCGGGGCGAGACGCGCACGAACTTGGACACTGCCTTGACTTCCATTATTCAGCGCCTCCCTACTTCTTGCCCTTGTCGGCGGAATGCCCGCGGAAGGTGCGCGTGGGCGAGAACTCGCCCAGCTTGTGCCCGACCATGGATTCCGTGACGTAAACCGGCACGTGCTTGCGGCCGTCGTAGACGGCGATCGTGTGGCCGACCATCTCGGGGAAGATGGTGGACGAACGCGACCATGTCTTGATGACGTTCTTCTCGCCGTTCTCGTTCATCTTCTGGATGCGACCGAGAAGGCGCGGCTCCACGTAGGGGCCCTTTTTCAGACTTCTGCTCAACTTTTACTCCTTCTCGGCTACTTCTTGCGACGACGGATGATGAGACGGTCGGACGCCTTGCCCTTCTTGCGGGTGCGATGGCCCTTGGTGGGGACGCCCCACGGCGTGACGGGGTGGCGGCCAGAGGTCTTGTTCTTGCCCTCGCCGCCGCCGTGCGGGTGGTCGACGGGGTTCATGACGGTGCCGCGCACGGTGGGACGGACGCCCATCCAGCGCTTGCGGCCGGCCTTGCCGATCTTGATGTTGGAGTGCTCGGCGTTGCCCACCTCGCCGACGGTGGCGCGGCACGTGAGCAGCACGCGGCGCATCTCGGAGGAAGGCATGCGCAGGATTGCGTACTTGCCCTCCTTGCCCATCAGCTGGATGGAGGTGCCGGCCGAGCGCGCCATGGAGGCACCCTTGCCAGGCTGCAGCTCGACGCAGTGGACGAGCGTGCCGACGGGGATGTTCTCGAGCGGAAGCGCGTTGCCGGGCTTGATGTCGGCGTCGGCGCCGCTCATGACGACGTCGCCCACCTTCAGACCCTTCGGATGGATGATGTAGCGCTTCTCGCCATCCTTGTAGTTGAGGAGTGCGATGCGAGCGCTGCGGTTGGGGTCGTACTCGATGGTTGCGACCTTGGCCGGGACTCCGTCCTTGTTGCGCTTGAAGTCGATGATGCGGTAGCGGTTCTTGTTCCCGCCGCCCTTGTGGCGCGTGGTGATGCGCCCGTTGTTGTTGCGACCCGCCTTGTTCGCCTTCTTCGCCAGAAGCGACTTCTCAGGCTTCGCCGTGGTTATCTCGGCGAAGTCGGAAACCGTCTGGAAGCGGCGGCCGGGGCTGGTCGGCTTGTACTGCTTTACTCCCATTTCTTTCCTTTCCTTCCCTTTGCTCGCGCGCCTCTCCGCACACCAAAGGGATAGCCCGTTCGGACCGACGATTGCTTTCCCAGAAATGGAGGCTTCCTGGGTCTACGCCGCCTGTCCACGCGTCCGGGTGTGCCCATACGCACACAGACGCGAAATTGAATGATAGCACAAAGATGCCCTCACGCTGGAAAATATCGTGCAAGGGCGTCGGGAACTTGCAGTCGGGAAGGCGAGGGATGCTGCGACGAACAGATTTCGGCTCCCGCGGCTTGGAATCGGCGGAGGTTCTGCGGAACTCGACGCCACTTCGTGGCGTCTCAAACAGTCCTCGAACCCCATCTCCGCCGATTCTTGCGCCGCAGCCTCACACTGTTCGTCGCAGCATCCCTCGCCTTCCCTGTTATCGCAGAAATCTGTCGCCTATTCCTCCACGTAGTTGATGTCGGCGTGCTCCACCGCGTACACGTTGGCCTTGTATCGCTCGGCCGACTCGCGCAGCGCGAAGCCTTGGCCGCGCAGCTCGATCTGCTCGCGCAGCTGGCGCGGGTCGGCCTGCGGGTTCATGGCGTGGCACACCTGGTCGTAGTCGGAGTCGGTGGCGACGAGGCCGAAGTGGCGGAACAAGGCGTCGAGCGCATAGCCTTGGACGATCACCTCGCGCGCCTGCATCATCAGCATCATGCTGACGTTGGACTCGCCGCCGTTCTGCTCGACGAACTGGTCCCAGTCCTGGCCTTGGCGCTGAAGGTCGGCCCTGATGCCGTCGCGCAGCTGCACCATCATGTTCTCGTACACCTCGTCGGCGATCTTGCCCTGGAAGCGCTTCGCCCACTCTGCGGCGACCGCCTGCCTGATGTAGGCGTCGTAGCTCTCGCGCTGGGACACCTCGATGCTCTTGCGGATGCTGGCCTTCAGCTCGTCGGCGGTCTTGAACCACGGCATGTTCTTCGACACCCACTCGTCGTCGATTTCAGGGGCTTGCTCGACGAGAAGCTCGAGTATCTCGACGTCCGCGTTCAAGCGCTCGGTTGTCTCGTTGAAGTCGTCGTCGAAGGAGGGGCCGTCGAACGAGATCGACTTCTTCTCGCCCACCTTCATGCCCTGCACCTGCGAATCGAAGCCCTCGGGCATGTGCCCCGCGCCCACGGCGTAGGTGCGACCGGTGGTGGAAAGCCCGCGGAAGGGCTTGCCGTCCTCGCCCGTGGCCTCGATGGCTATCTTGACGAAGTCGCCAGGCTCCACGACGTGGTCGGCGTCGGCCGACTCGTCGGCCACGTAGGCCGTGTACTGCTGGCGCATGTTGTCCAGCTCGGCCTGCACCGCGGACTCGTCGACCGAAAACTTCACGGCCTCGACCGTGACCGGATCGTAGGACGTCAGCTCGTATTCGGGGCGAAGGGCCACCGAGAGCTTGAAGCGGTACTCCTTGCCACGCTGCAGCGTGTCGCCCGACTCGACCTTGGGCATGTACGCCGGGATGATGTCGCGCTTGTCCAGCGCCATGGGCACCAGTGCCGCGGCGGCCTCGTTGGCGACTATCTGGTCGAGGTTCTTGATGCCCATCTTCTTCTCGGCCACCTGGGCCACGGTCTTGCCCTTCTCGGGCATGAGACCCATGGAGTTGGCAAAGCCCTCCTGGGCGAACTGAAGCACCTTGGCGACGTCCTGCGGCGTGGCCACGGCCTCGAGCACCACGTCGTTTCCGTCCTTCTTGACCTGCTTGACCTTCATGTGAGCACGCTCCTGTTCCTAGGTTGTTTTCCGAAAGGATTGTAGCATCTACTACCATTCCAGCAGGTCGGCGTCCATGGGGCTTTCCTGCAGCTCCACTGCATCGACGTGCCCTTCGCGGATGCGTATTATGCGGTCGGCGATGGCCTCCAACGCCGCGTTGTGGGTTATCACCATGACACACTTCCCGCTGTCGTAGCACGTCTTCTGGAGAAGCTTGAGTATGGCCTTCCCCGTCTTGTAGTCCAGTGCGCCCGTGGGCTCGTCGCAGAGCAGCAGCTTCGGGTTCTTCGCCAGCGCGCGGGCTATGGCCACGCGCTGCTGCTCGCCACCCGACAGCTGCCCCGGGAAGTTCTCGAGCCTGTGCCCCAGCCCCACCGCGCGAAGGGTGTCGGCCGCTGGCAGCGGGTCCTTGCATATCTGCGAGGCGAGCTCCACGTTCTCAAGCGCGTTCAGGTTCTGCACCAGGTTGTAGAACTGGAAGACGAACCCTATGTCGTAGCGGCGGTACAGCGTGGCCTCGCGCGGCGTGTACGAGCTTATCTCGCTGCCGTCCAGGGTTATGGTGCCGGACGTCACCGTGTCCATGCCGCCGATCATGTTGAGCAGCGTCGTCTTGCCCGAGCCAGACGGCCCCACCACCACGACGAACTCGCCCTGGTCGACGTCGAAGCCCATGTCCTTCACGGCCTCGACCGTCACCTCGCCCATCTGGTAGGTCTTGCACACGTCGCGCACTTCGAGGAATGCCATACCTTCTCCGAATCACTCGTTCGACTTCAGGCTCTCGACCATGTCGATCCTGTTCAGCTTCCCGCGCATGGCGACCGCTACCACCACTGCGAACGCCATGGTCATGACGAACGCCAGCACGAAGCTGGGCCAGTGGATGTCGCGGCCGAACATGACGGCGTCCACCTCGGCGGTGGTAACCACGAAGTTCTCCAGGAAGATGCCGAGCACCAGCCCTATCGCCGCGCCCAGCGCCGCCAAAATGAGCATCTCCCTGAATATGTAGAGGTCCACCTCGCGCCGCGTGAAGCCCAGAACCTTCAGCGTTGCTATCTCTCGCATGCGCTCGGCGATGTTTATGTTGGTCAAGTTGTAAAGCACGATGAACGCCAGAAGCGCCGCCGCGACTATCAGCACGACCACAACCATGTTCACCGACTTCAGCGCGGTCTTGTACGTGTCGATGGTCTCATCGTTGAACGATACCGTCTTCACGGCGTTCATGCCCTGCATCTGCTGGGCGAACGCCGCGCGGTCCTGTTCGGCCATGGTGGTCT
>CBCTKQ010000093.1:0-6996 GCA_965147515.1 uncultured Eggerthellaceae bacterium
ACAGAAGGAAGCTTGGATACGCAGTCTAGGCGTCCAAGAAAATGTCCGCATCCCCTTTTCTGTCAATTTAGACCCTAAATCCGTGGTTTTTCGGCTTTTCGAACCGAATGCCTGAAGGTCTTTTTCAAGAATACCCAGTTCAGAGGGTTTAGGCGTTTTTGAGCGCTCGCAACAGCAGACCGAGAATGACAGAAAACGGCGTTTTTTTGGCATTTTCATCCGATTTTCTTACACGAGGCCGAAAACGCAGTGGCCGTCAGAAGAATTCGTTGGGTTTCGTCGGATCGGCGCCTTCGCGTTCCAGCATGGCCGCACACTTTTGCGCAAGACCGCCGGGCAGTTCGCGCGCGTTTTCCGGGCACGCCTCTATGCGTCTCGGGCATGACGCGCAAATGTCCTGGTCGAGGGCATTGGGCGCATCGACGGAGATAGCGCCTACCGGGCATTCCGCGGCGCATGTTCCGCACAGTGCGCAGTTGTCGCTCGTAAAACGGGAGGGAGGGTCGTTACGCCAGGTGCACGACGCGGGTGGCTACGCGGGAGGTCAGGGCGGGGGAGTGCGTAACAAGCACCATGCCCAGGTCGCGCGCGTCGCACTCGTCGACGAGCGCGTGCCAGATCTGCGCCTGCGTGACGGCGTCGAGCATCGTGGATATCTCGTCGGCCACCAGGTAGCGCGGGTTCGCCGCGAGCGCGCGCACGATGCAGAAACGCTGCAGCTCGCCGCCCGAGAGCTCGTGTGGGAAGCGACTCATCCATTCGCGGCGTATGCCGAAGCGCTCCACCAGCTCCGGTTGCACGTCTCCGGCCTCGCGCAGCGTGGTCTCCATGCGCCGCCGCGGGTCCACGGCCAGCTCGGGATGTTGCTGCACCAGCTGCACGGGGCACGTCCCCTTGCGCGGGAGCGGCCTCCCGTCCACCAGCACCTGGCCCGACGTCGGGAGTTCGTAGCCTGCCAACAGCCTGCAGGCGGTGGTCTTGCCGAACCCGGAGGGTGCTGCAATCGCCACGCGTTCGCCGGGCGCAACCTGCATGTCGAAGCCCTGCAGCACCAGCCGGCCGTTTCCGTAACCGAACGTTATGTCGCGTGCTTCTAGCATTCGATGGACCCTTCGTTCCCGGAGGCGATGCGCGGGGAAGGGGAGCACGTGCATTGATCGCCTGCATCGACTTGTGCGGGCGTGCTTTCCGCCCCCAATGGCGCCTCGAAGCCGTGTTCGGGAAGCGCGTGCCAGAGCTCGCGGGCGAACTCGCTGCGCAGAAGCTCAGGCGACGCGAAGTTGGCGACCGCCGTCTCCTCCACCACCGTGCCGTCCTTGAACACCGCGATGCGGTCGGCCACGCGCAGCGCCAACTCGATGTCGTGCGTTATCAGCAGCACGCCGCCCCCGTCGTCGGCGAACGCGCGGAAGTCGTCCATGGCGCGCACGGCCAGCGGAAGGTCCAGACCCGGCGTGGGCTCGTCGGCCACTATCAGGCGCGGGTCGTCCGCAAGCGCACAGCACAGAAGCACGCGCCTGGCCATGCCGCCTGACAGCTGGAACGGGTACATGTCCGCCACCTCGGGCCCCAGGCCGTACCGTGCGAACAGGCGCTCCCTGGCAGCCTTCGCCTCGGCCACGCCGTGCCGCGCCCTCGCGAAGCCTTCCACCTGGCGCCCCACCTTCATCAGCGGGTCCAGGTTCTGAACGCTTTGCGGCACGAGCGATATGCCGTGCCCGCGCAGGCACGCGAGGCCCTCGGCGTCCATTTCCTCGCCGTCGAACCATATGCGCCCCGACACGAGCGCGTTGGGCTCGAACAAGCCCATTACGGAATCGGCCAGCAGCGTCTTTCCCGATCCGCTCGCCCCAACCACGGCCACTATCTCGCCCACGTGCACCGACACGCTCAAGTTTTCGATCACGGCAACCTCGCGCTGCTTGGCCGAGAAGAACGGCGCGTCCTCGTCGTACATGCGGAAAGACACGCTCAGGTCCTCCACCGTCAGCAGGTGGTGGTGTCCCGGGTGCGCGGACGTGGCGGCATGCGAGTGGTGATGGTGCTGTTCGCCGTCCATGTGGTCGTGATGGGTATTTGCGCGAAGGTCCGCCATGGCTACTCCTGCGCGCTTTTCGGGTCGGCCAGCTTGCGCAGGCTTCCGCCGGCGGCGTCGAACAGCAGCACGGTGGCCACGAGCGCAAGGCCCGGGAACACTGCCAGCCACCACATTCCCGAGGTAAGGTAGCGCATGGACTCGCTGAGGATTATCCCGATGGCGGGCTGCTCGGGCGGCAGCCCGAAGCCCAGAAACGTGATGGCCGCCTCGTGCAGGATGGCATGGGGGAACAGCAGCACCAACCCTACGAGGAACTGCGGAAGCACGTAGGGAACCATGTGCCGCCATACAATCTGCGCGCGCGTGGCCCCAAGCTTCGCGGCGGCGGCCACGAACGGCGACTGCTTGCACTGCAGCACCTCGGCGCGCACCACGCGGGCCAGGTTCGCCCAGTGGGTCAGCGCGACCCCTATGGTCACGCCCCAGAACCCCTTCCCCAGGGCGCACGATATGAGTATCAGCAGAACGATGTGCGGAACGCCCATCAAGAGGTCGATCAGCCACGTGACCACGGCGTCGGCGCGCCTGCCGCCGACGGCAGCCAACGTGCCCAGCACCAGCGCCACCACCGACGACGCCGCAGCCGCCAGCAGCCCCACCAGCACGCTTGTGGAAAGCCCAGCCAGCGTGCGCAGCAGCATGTCGCGGCCCATCCAGTCGGTGCCGAAGGGGTGCGCAAGGCTGGGCGGCAGGTTCTTCATGGTGAAGTCGGTCGCCATGGCCGCGGGTTCCGCGAGGCGCCCCGCCACCACCAGCGCCGCCAGAAGTACGACGGTGCCCACGAAGCAGGCGAGCGTGGCCTTGCGGTTCGAAAGCTTGCGACGATTGGGAACGTGCAGGATGGGCGCGTTGGGAAGGCGGCCGTTGTTGGCCGTTCCACCCGCGCCGGCCGGGGTGCCCATGCTGTCTGCGCCGGCCAGGGCTCCCATGCTGCCCGCGTTGGTGCTTCCCGCGATAGCATATGTTTCGTCGACGCGGCTCACAGGGCGCCTCCTTCGGCCGTCCCGTTGGCCGCGTGCGCAGAAAGCTTGCCTCTGCGCAGCGCGATGCGCGGGTCCACCACGCCGTACAGCAGGTTCGCAACCAGGTTGCCGCCGAACACCAGCGCGGCGGAAAGCACGGCTATCCCGGCCAGCAGCGCGGCGTCGCCGCCAAGCCCTGCGGTCACGGCGGCCTGCCCGAGCCCCGGGTACGAGAACACCTGCTCGACCAGCACCGATCCGCCGAATATCTCGGAGATCGACGCGAACTGCAGCGTTATGGCCGGCATGGCCAGGTTGCGCAGTCCGTGCCGCAGCACGATGCCCCACGTCGACTCGCCGCGCGTGCGGGCGAACCTGACGTAGTCGCTTTCCATCACGTCGATGGCCTTCTCGCGGGTGTGCAGTGCGATGTTCGCCACGCCCGTCACCGAAAGCGTTATGGCCGGCAACGCCATGTGGTGCAACGCGTCGACGAACGTGACGTCGACAGACGCGACCCCAACGGGCGCCGAGAACCCCATGGGGAACCATCCCAGCTGCACCGAGAACACCACCAGCATGACAAGCGCCAGCCAGAACACCGGCGTGGACGCAAGCAGGTAGCAGTAGCCCTTCACTGCGGCGTCAAGCCGGCTCCCGCGGCGAACTCCGGCGGCCACCCCCAGCACGAACCCCAGCGCTCCGCCGACCACCCATGCGACGGCCATCAAGGCCAGCGTGTTGCCCGCGCGCGTCGCGATGACGTCGGCGACCGGCGCGTTGAAGCGCAGCGACGTCCCGAAGTCGCCATGGAGCGCGGCCGCGAGCCAGTTCAGGTACCTTTCGTGGAAGGGGAGGTCGGACCCCCAGTAGGCGGCTAGCTGGGCGCGTTTCGCATCGCCCATGGAAGCCAGAGCCGCCTGTCCCACGTTGGCCTGCGCCGGGTCGATGGGCGATGCGCTGACCAGGGCGAACGTGACCAGGCTCACGGCAAGCATGAGCAATACGAACTTGGCGACCTGTCCGGCGGCGTAGCGAAGCATGAGGCTAGAGGCCCCCTCCCGCCTTCGCCGCCGTTTCGGCGACCGGGGCCGTTCCCGTCGATGCGGCCATACGCGCTATTCCCACGACCACTTGTCCACGTTGTTGACCAGCGACCAGCCGTGGCCGTGGGGGTGCGGCTTCTGGTCGGCGACGTTCAGCCCGTCGCGCTTGAAGTACAGGTGGTCGACGTTCGCCAGCCACACCCAAGGCGCGCCGCCCTCGGGCGCGAATCCCTCGCGTCCGTCCCATGCGGCGGCCTGCCATTCGGGGTAGGACTCCTCGACCGTGGTGGCGGCCAGCGCGGCATCCAGGTGGGCGTCCACCGCGTCGTTCTCGTACACCGCGTAGTTGCCTGCGGAGGGCCCGTAGTGCAGGGTGTACACCTCGATGGGGCTGTTGGCGCCCCATCCCCAGAGCACGGGCGTGTCGTACTCGCGCGGGTAGATGTCGTCCCAGCCGCCGCCTACGGGCAGCACCTCTATCCCGACCTCGGACATCTGGTTGGCGAACTCGTTCGCCAGCGCCTGGCGCACCGAGTCGGACGCGCTGTAGCACAGCTCGAAGCTGGCGCGCACCCCGTCCTTCGCGTACACGCCGTCGTCTCCGGGCGTCCAGCCGCCTTCCTCCAGAAGCTGCCGCGCGAGCGCGCGGTCGAATTCGACCTTCATCGCGTTGCTTGACCACGGCATCCCGTCGGACACGCTGTAGGCCTCGGTGCCGTAGCCGTCCAGCACGTTGTCGATCATCGCCTTGCGGTCCACCGCGTGGTTGATGGCCTTGCGCAGCGCAGCGTCGCTGGTGACCTGGTTGCCTGTTGCGTACGTGGCCGTGCCGTCCTTCTTGCTGCCGCCGGGCGCCACGCATGGAAGCGATATGCCGCGGCTGTCCACCGACTTGCAAACCAGCAGCCCGTAGCCGGCCACGTTGGTGCTGTTCGCGACCGTGGCCGCCGTGTATGCGACGTCGGCCTGGCCCGACTGCGCCGCAGCGACCGATGCGTCCTCCTCCATGAAAAGCACGACCAAGCGGTCGATGTCGGGCTTGTCGCCGTAATAGTCGGGGTTGGCCTTCAGGATGACCTGCTGGCCTTCGTTCCACTGCTCCAGCATGTAGCGGCCGCTGCCTATGGGGTTGCGCCCGTAACCGGGGCCATAGGCGTGCTCGGGAACGATGCCCATCACGGCAAGTGTGTACAAAAACGCGTTGAACGGCTTGGTCAGGGTCACGACGCACGTGACGTCGTCTGTGGCGACCGCGTCGGCCACCATGGAAAGGTCGGCCTCGGCGGCTTCGTTGTCGCGTATTCCCAGCACGGTGAACGCCACGTCGGCGGCCGTGAGGGGCTCGCCGTCGGTGAACTTCACGTCGTCGCGGATGTGGAACGTCCACGTCAGGCCGTCATCGGAGCATTCGTACGAGGTGGCGAGGTCGTTCACGAACTCGAGCTGCGCGTTCGTGGTGAACAGCGTGGATTGGATCAAGGGCTCGTGCACGTGCTCTCCGCATCCCCACGAGAATAGCGGGTCGAAGCCTGCCGCAGGTTCGGACGTGGGCGTCATGGTTACCACGACCTGGTTCTTGTCTACGGCGGCCGCCGGCGAAGCGGAGCTCGATCCGGCAGGTGAGGAACACCCGGGAAGGGTGCCTCCTGCCAGCGCGCAAAGCGCGCCCATTCCGGCAAGGGCAACGAACTTGCGGCGGGTAAGGTTCTGCATGCTGCCTCCTGGTGTTACCAACTTACAATGCGTAACACCACAATAGCACAGTGTTACGAATTTTCATTCGGTAACCTTGGACGGGTTTGGCGGCGGGACAGGGGACATTCGCTTTTGGCGCCTAGGGACGGGCATGGAGAGGTGGAGTCGAGGTAAGCCAAAGGAGCCGAGAAATCCACTCGAAAGGAGCGGAACCCTCCGCGCTCTCCGCAGGACTCGGCTCCCACGGTGCGGGTTTTGGCGGAGGTTCTGCGGAACTCGGCGCCGCTTCGCGACGCCTCAGACAGTCCTCGAACCCCGTCTCCGCCAAAACCCGCACCGTAGCCTCGCAAGCGGATTCGCCGCGGAGCATTCCGCTCCTTTCGAGTTAGTTCGAGGCGACGACGCGTCGAGCGCAACCTCTCCAGACCCGTCCCTATGTGCCAAAAGCAAACCACACCCCACCTTCCGAACGAATGCGAAACGGCTTGGCGTCAAGGTCGTGCGCAGGCGCCGGGAAGGGTAACATGCAACCATCGAACCAGACCGCCGCATCCGGATCGCCCGCAGCGTCCGCAATGCGCGGCACGAAGACGACAGCGAGGGCGACATGCCGATGAACAAGGCCGTCGAGGCCACAGTCAACGCCATCACCAGGCTGAGGCCTGACATCACGAAGTCGTACAAGCGCCAGCGCGCCGCCGAGGACGCCAGCGCCAAGCTGACCATAGCCAGCCCGCGCTGCCGCATCGACGACGCCACCGTGCAGGCGCCCGACGGCTACGGCATACCCATACGCGTGTTCACGCCGCTAGACATCGACTTCTCGCTGAAGTCGGGGCTGCACGTGAACGAGGACCATCGCGGCACCATCCTGTTCTTCCACGGCGGGGGATGGGCCAACGGCGACATAGACTTCTACACCGATTCGTGCACGCGCACGGCGCTGCGGCTTGAAAGGCGCCTGGTGTCGGTGGACTACCGGCGCTCGCCCGAGCACAGGTTCCCTGCGGCCATCGAGGACTGCTACGAGGTGGCGCGCCAGCTGTTCGCGGGCCAAGTCGTGGAAGACGTCGACCCCGACCACATCGTGCTGTTCGGCGACTCGGCCGGCGGCAACATCGCGGCCGTGGTGTCGCTGATGGCCCGCGACAGGGGAGACTTCTCGCCGAAGACGCAGATGTTGCTCTACCCGCTG
>CBCTKQ010000094.1:0-6921 GCA_965147515.1 uncultured Eggerthellaceae bacterium
CCATGCCTGCGAGAAATGGTTCGCCGCCTCTTTGGAGAACAGGCTCGCCTCGGGCGCGTGCTCCCCGCAGCGCACGGGAAGGAAGCGGCGGTTGCCCGTGAGGTCTCTCAGGAACTCTCGGACATTGGTGGTGCCAACCATAACGAACCTGCGTGGACGCGATTCCACGTGCCGCGCATAGGGCATGCGATACTCGTCCGCCTGGCGCGTGATGAAGGCCTTCACCGCTTCCAGAGCCGCGCCCTTCATCGCTGCAAGTTCTGGCAGCTCCACGAACCATTTGCCTTGCACGAGCTCTGCCGCCTGCTTGGTGCCGATGCCGCAAACCGAGTCCGTATAGAGCGAGGGATCGAGGGCAAGCATCCTCACGAAGGTGGACTTGCCGATACCCTGGCTTCCTATGAGCACTGGCATGTAGTCGAACTTGCATCCAGGATCGAACGTGCGAGCGAGCGCCGCCCCCATGAGCAGCCGCTCCACCTCACGGGTGTAGCCGTCGTCCTCGGCTCCCAAGAAGGCCGTCATGAGGCTTCCCACGCGGCTTGTGCCATCCCATTCGGGAAGGCCGTCGAGCAGAGCAGCGACGGGGTTTACACGCCGCTTGTCGGCAACGATCGAGAGCGCGTGCTGGAAGTCCCGCTCGCTTGAGCACCCGAAGGCCTCCTGGGCGTATGCGTAGCCGCAGGAGTCGTCCACTGATGACCATGGACGGCGCGCGCCCTTGCCACCTTCCTCCCAAGGGAGGGTCCCGTTGACGCAGATGCGACCAGCTAACTCGTCGTAGCAAATGGAGTTGCCCAGAGCGTCTCCCAGCATCGTGTCTGCGATCTCGGTTATGAGGGGATCCCTCCTACGCATCGGGCTCGCCGTTCACGAACGCCGCCATCGCGGTCTTGGGCACGTACCAGCGCTTGCCTATGCGCACGGCAGGGAGCTTGCCCCTGCCGCAGAGCGACCGTATCGTCGCTTCGCACTGCCCGGTGATCTCGGAGAGGTGCGAAGGGGTGAGCAGGTCCGGGTAGTCCTCGAAGAGCATCTGCGTTCTCGTCGCGCCCATCGGAGCATCGCTCACATACACGACCCTGCACCCAGCTTCATCTATATTGCTATTGAACATTTCGTCACTTCCTTTCGTTTTCCCTACTTGACGTCTCGGCTAGCCTGGGGCTATTATGGGTTCATTAGCTGACACGTTAAAGACGGTTTTTTTAGGTATTGGAGAAATTCATGCTCGATTTCATGCCGGAGCGGGAGAAGTTCATAGACGGTGTTGCCGACAAGACCTGGCGCTCCACCAACCAGGACGTTGAGCGCTTCATCGGAAGCGACACGGAGCCTAAGATGAGGGCATTCCTGCACGATGCCCCTCCCATGTTCTCGGCAAGCGACTCGAAGCTGCACATTGACGAGGACTACGTCGCTTCCGCACTTGCGGCACGAACCGTGCTCGAAGCTGCGCTCTTGGCAAGGGAATCGTCAAGCGACCCGGACGCCCCGTGCACGATCGACTCCATCAGCGAGTACGGACTCTACGCGACCGAGCCATCACCCGAATTGCAGGAGTTCCTTAAAAACAGGTCCAAGGTGATCGAGGAGGCGGCAACCCTCTTGGACGACCCTGAGGGGAAGGGCGTCGCGCTGCGCGACATGGGGCACACGGGTCCCATGGACGATGACGCAGACGTTGTCGGCATCACCTTCGAGGCGATCGTGCCCGTTGGCGGCTACGCGCACTTCCTTGAGCGCATGGTCAATATGAACGGGCTCGCGGTCGAGGCACGCGGCACGGCGAACCATTGGAGCGCCGAGTGGTGCGTGATCGATGCGGACGACGAGATCGAGGAAGTGGATAGCGCAGAAGATGCCGACGGGCTGCACCTCATGGGAGCTCTCGGCTACTATGAGGATGGCGAGCGCGGCATCCGGCGCGCGCTCTCCAACCTCTGCGACCACCTCATGACGCTCCACATGTGCGACATGCGCACGATCTCCATCGATGGGCAGGAGGTGCGCTCCATCGCGACGGGCATAGGCTCCCTTTGGTGGAGCGCCCTCGATGCCATGCGCATCGGACGCCTGGGAGCCTGTGAGGTGTGCGGCAAGCCCTTCATCACCAACAACGAGCGGGGCAAGAGGCGCAAGTACTGCTCCGAGGCGTGCAAGCAATGGAGGAAGGTCCATCCGGGAGAGACGCGGATGGAGAAGGTCAGGCCAACACCGCCCGAATGGGCGCGTTTGGATAGATAGGCAACTGCAAGCGCGAAGTGCCGAGAAGGAGGTGAACCAACATGGCAAAAGGCGATGGGAGCATAACTCCCGCACGCAACAAGAAAGGTGAGGTCATCAAGGGAAGGTGGAGGGTCGCCCTCTGCTTCGGGCGAGACCCCATCACGGGCAAGCAGAACCGCGTCGTGCGCATCGTGAAGGGCACCAAGGCGGAAGTCCGAAAGGTGCGCGACCAGATCCGCAGAGAGCACGAGCAGGGGCTCAAGTTCAACCAGGACCTCACGACGTTCAGCGAGATGTGCAAGCTCTGGACGTTCTCGCGCCACGGCAACGGGATCGCGAGCGAGACCACGATAGCGCTCGACGCGCAGAGGCTCACGCATATCGAGGCCTACATCGGGCACATCCCATTACGAAACCTCGATGTGGCGACGGTCGAGAAGGCCTTTGCGGACATCCGGGCTGATCGCGGGATCAGTGGGAGCACCCTGAACAAGCTCTTCGGCATCGTGAAGCGGGTGTTCGCCAAGGCGGTCGACTATGACCTGATCTCGAGGAACCCGTGCGACAAGCTCAAGGCCCCCAAGAAGAACGATCCCGACAGGAAGTCCCTCAAGGCAGACGAGGCGGCGAGACTCCTGCGCGTGCTCGACGCCTACGAGAGCGCATCCGTAAGCGAGCTTGAGGGCAAGGAGGAGCGCCAGGCGGAGCGGGGCAACACCACAAGCCGCTGCCGAGTGCAGGGGCTCTCCAACATATCAGGCATCATGGCGGTGCGAATCGGCCTGGCAACGGGCATGAGGCGCGGCGAGGTGCTGGGGCTCATGTGGAAGGACGTGGACTTCGATGAGGTCTGCGAGATCCACGTGAGACGGTCCTACACGCCAGCACTCAAGCTCAAGGAGCCGAAGACCAAGGCGGGATTCCGAACGATCGCGCTCGATGCTGCGACGACAGGGCACCTGATGCGTTGGAAGCAGCTGCAAGCGGATTGCCTTTCAACGCTTGGCGAGGCATTCGTGCAGACGGGCGACACGCCTGTGTGCTGCACGGACGTGGGAGGGCTCTTCGACCCGACCAACTTCTACCGGTGGTGGGACATGTTCCGCAAGGACAACGGCTTTGCGACCCTCAAGTTCCACGAGCTTCGCCACACGCAAGCAACGCAACTCCTTGCCAACGGCGTGGACGTGAAGACCGTGCAAACCCGCTTGGGTCACGCCAATGCGTCCATCACCCTGAACTGGTACGCGCATTCCGTTCCGGAGAACGACAGGAAGGCTGCGCAGATCATAGGGGACTTGTTCGGCACGATTGAAGACGAGGCTTCCGAGGAGACCTGCTCCGAGGACGTTTCCTGACGGATGTGCACCGCGTGTGCACTTCCACCCAGTTTAAGCCGCTGGGAAATGAAAAAGGCCAGAAGGAAAATACCCTCTGACCTTGGCATTTAATGGCGGGATGTACGAGACTTGAACTCGCGACCTCCGACGTGACAGGCCGGCGCTCTAACCAACTGAGCTAACACCCCGTTTGTGCAGCCCGTATATTATACACAAGATTCGCCGCCTGCAACCCTCGATTTCAAAAGCCGCACGCCTCCGCCCTCCACGCGGAACACCTCGTCCAGCTCGAGCGCCTGGTCCATGCCATGGGTTACCATCAGCACGGTCTTGCCCCGCAGGGCGCTAAGCATCGCGCGCGACACCTCGCGGCGCGTTTCATCGTCGAGCCCCAGGTACGGCTCGTCCAGCAGCACCACGTCGCAATGGAACAGAAGGATCCTGGCCAACGCGAGCCTGTGCCTCTCCCCTCCCGAAAGCGTGGCGCCGCCCTCGGCCATCAAGGTGTCTAGCCCGTCGGGAAGCCGCTCGACCAAGGCCAAAAGCCCTATGTCTTCCAGGGCTTCAATCAGTTCTTCGTCCGTTGCGTCAGGCTTGGCGAGCAGCAGGTTCTCCCGAAGCGACTTGCGGAACACGTAGGGAAACTGCTCTATATACCCCACTTTCCCGGAAACCCTAACGTCACCGGAAGAAGGCGCCAGCTTGCCGCCTACGACGTCCATCAAGGTGGACTTGCCTGCCCCGCTGCGGCCGACTATGGCAATGCGTTCGCCCTTCCGCACGCAAAGGTCCACCCCGTCAAGAACGCATGTCGCACCGCCGTCGTACGACACCCGCACCGACCGAAGCTCGACGGCATTTTCAGTGGATTGGCACACAGGCGTCCCCGCAACGGCCACACCGCCGCCGTCGGCACAGCCTGCGCTGTCTGCGTCCAACGCGTTCAACTCGTCGAGCGAGCCCTTGTGCTCGGCGAACCCAAGCACGGCCTCGGAAGCGGGAGAGAACACGTCGAGCAGCGGGAACATGCACAGCACGAACGCAGCGATCCAGTTCGCAGGGTACGGCATGCTGTCGTGCATGGTCACGCCGCCAAGCGCCTGGGCCGCGCCGGTGACGACGAACCCGTCGGCCTGCGCCCCGGCGCCCGCGAAAGCGTAAGCCGCCCAGGCGAACACGCCCACGACAGCCACGCAGTATAGCGCCTGCCGCAGCACCGACATCCAGCGTTCGAAGCCGTCGCGCGCCCTAGCTTCGGCATAGGCGGCCTCGTAAGGCGCGGAAAGCCTTTCCAGGAATTCCTCCCTGCGTCCGGAAAGCCCCCAGTCCACCACGCCGAACACGTCCTCGGCGGCCTTGTCATACATGCTTGAAACCGTCTTGCGCCTGCAGGCCTCGCGGGCCGCGTTGACGGAAAGGGACCAGAGAGGCACGGCGAACGCCGCAAGCCCCACGACGGCCAGCATCGCAAGCCCCATCAAGGGCGACAGCACGCCGAACGCCACAACCACTACCACGTACATCGCCGCGACGACGATCATGGGGAACAGGGTGCGCAGGCACAGGTTCTGCAGGTTCTCGAGGTCGTCGGCGAACAGCCCCAGCATGCGTCCGGTCGACGAGCCGGCGGGGCGCCGCTCCACGGCATCGTACAACCGAACGCGAAGGCTGCTTGTCATGCGGAGCACCCAATCGTGGCTGGCCAGGCGCTCGAGGTATTGCAGCACCGGCTTCCCCACGCCGAATATGCGAACGAAGATGGAAGGCAGGTGCAGCGCGAGCACGGTGAACGGTATGGTAGCCGCCAGGCTGATCATGTAGCCCGACGTGAACATGAGCGCAGACGCGAACACGAAGGCCAGCGAGCTGAGCAGGACCGCTGCTGCAAGCATCTTCCAGTGGGTGCGCAAATGGGGCCTCACCCACGAGTCCCGCCGCATGGCGCGCGCAGCGTCGCGCACGTCAAACCCGCCCATGCCGCGCCTCCTCGCCGTCCATGTCGACCACTTCGTCGACGTCGTCCAGCCAATGCAAACGATGCGTGGCCACAACCACGGTCCTTCCAGCCATCAGGGGAAGTATCGCCTGCTTGAGCTCCAGCTCGGTCTGCTCGTCAAGGCTCGACCCAGGCTCGTCGAGAAGCCAGACGTCGCGGCCGCCGGCGATGGCGCGGGCCAGCGCGACCCTGTGCGCCTCGCCTCCGGAAAGGCTTCTTCCGGCCTCGCCCACGATGCCATCGAGCCCTTGCGGCATGGAGCCCACAAGAGGCGCAAGCCCCGCCTTCCCAAGCGCATCGGTCAAGGCCGCGTCGGATGCGGAAGGCGCATACAGGGCGACGTTGTCCCGGAGCGTCCCCGAGAACACGTAGGGGTGCTGCGGTATGTAGGCCACGCGCGAGCGCCACGCATCAGAAACCAGGCCCTCGCCGGAAACGCCGCACACGGAAAGGCCGCCTTCCGGCACGTCGCACACTCCGGCCATCGCGTCCAGCAGCGACGACTTCCCCGATCCGCTTGCGCCAACGACGGCAACGCTTGCGCCTTCGCGAACCTCGATGCGGCCCGAAGGCAGGAAGACCGCACGCCTCTCGCATCCGAGAAGTTCCAGCATCTTCCCCAACGAGGACTTGCCGTCGAGCGACGCGTGGTAGTCGGACGCGTACGCCTTGATGGGCATGAAGTATTCGGGGACGAGCATGAGCACGGCCAGCGCGGGCAGGAACTCCATAGTGCCTTCCACCATGCGGAAGCCGAGCATGATGGCCACGGCAGCAAGGCCGCATGTCGCGAAGATGTCGAGCACTGCGCCCGACAGCTGGGCGATTCGCAGCGTCTTCATCACCATCTTGCGGTACCGCTCGGAAGCGGCATGCACGGTGGCCGCGTATGCACGCGCCACTCCGAAGACACGCAGCGTGTCCATTCCTCTGAGCGAGTCCATGAAATGGCCCGACATCTCGACGAAGCCCTCGTGGCGCTTGGCCGACTCGTCGGACGCCGTGTAGCCGATCAGGCGCATGAACGCGATTATGAACGGGTAGCAGACCAGCACGATGAGGCCGCTCACGACGTCCTGCACGAATATCGCGGCGCACAAGGCCGCCGGCACCACGACCACTCCCACGGTTCGGGGAACGTTCTTCCTTATGTACGCCTCAGCCTTCAGACAGCCGTCCACCAGCGTGGTGACCACCGCAGCGCTTCCGAAGGCGTCGAGCATTGCCGACCCGCAGTCGTAGAGCCTCTCGACCAGCCGCCCCCGCAAGCCCGAGACGCACCTGTGGGCATACTTCTGCATGCAGGAATCCTGCAAGGCATGGACGGCCGCGCGCAAGACGAAACAGGCCGCGAAC
>CBCTKQ010000095.1:0-6887 GCA_965147515.1 uncultured Eggerthellaceae bacterium
GCCATGTCCCGGCCCAGCAGAAGCTCCACCAGGCCTTCGAGCCCCGGGGCGGCCTTGATGGCATGCGACAGCGGCTCGACGTCCACCGACAGCTCGCCGGCGTGCTCGTCGACCCACACGCGTGCGTCCCCTTCGCTTGCCGCGCGCTTCTTCTCTATGGCGTCGAGCGCCTGTATCTGCGCCCGTATGGACTGCTCCTGGCAGTTGGCCTCGTCTAGGGCTTCGCGCGCCGCCTCGCGTGCTCGGGTGCATGCGGCTATGAGGCTTTTGGCCTCGGCCTCCTGCTTCTCCATTGCGGAAAGCGCGTCCTCTAGCGACTGCGCCTCGGCCTGCGCGGCCTTCGCGTCGGCGCCAGAGCGCTGAACCAGCAGCTCCAGTTCCGCCGCATGGCCTTCGAGCACCTTTATGTGGGCAAGCCCGTTGGTCAGAGACTCCTGGGTGAGCGCCTGCTCCTCGCGAAGCCGCGCAAGCTCGGACTCGTTGGACTCGAGCTTGGCTGCAAGCTCGGCCGACTCGGATTCGAGCGCCGCCTTGCCCTCGTTGGCCTTGCGAAGCTCCTCTTCGAGGCCCGAAGCCCTCGCGTCCGCCGCATCCTTTGCCGCCTGTGACTTTTCGAGGTCGATCCTCGCCTGGGAAAGGGCCGCCTCGAGCCGGGAAAGCGAAGCCTTCGACGCCTCCAGCGACACCTCTATCTCGTTTGCGCGCTCAAGGGCCGCGCGCCGCCTGTCGCGTACCAGTGCCATCGTGGACTCTATGCGCTCGTAGACCGCGCCGGACGCCCGCTGCTGCCTGGAAAGGGTTCCGGCGTCCTCGCTGTCCTCGCGCATCTTGCGCTGGAGTTCCTCTATCTGCGCGTCGATGGAGTCGATGGCCTCCTTGCGCTTCGCCAGAGCCGATTCGAGGTCGGACACGCTTTCGACCACCTTGCCGTGCTCGACCTGCAGCTTTCGAAGGTCATCGACCGCCAACTGCAGCTTGGCCTCGGCAAGGTCGCCTGCAAGTTCCTCGTACTTCTTGGCGCGCTTGGCCTTGCGCTCGAGCGGACCGAGCTGCCTGGACACCTCGTTGACCACGTCGGTGACGCGATCGACGTGGTTCTGCATTCGTTCGAGCTTTCGCGAGCTTCGGGCAAGGCGCTGCTTGTGCTTCAGGATGCCTGCGGCCTCCTCGATGAGCGTGCGCCTGTCCTCGGGCTTCGACGCCAGAACGGAGTCGATGGACCCCTGCGAGATGATCGAATGGGTGCCTGCGCCAAGCCCCGAGTCGTGAAGGATGTCGAGCACGTCCATGCGGCGGGCGACCGACCCGTTGATCAGGTACTCGCTTTCGCCCGTCCGGTACATGCGGCGAGCTATGGACACGTCGTCGTAGTCGATCGGGAGCGTGTGGTCGGAATTGTCGAGCACGAGTTCCACCTCGGCCATCGACGTGGCCTTGCGCGCCGAAGAGCCGGCGAAAATGACGTCTTCCATGGCCTGACCGCGGAGGTGTTTCGCGTTGCGCTCGCCCAGAACCCAAAGCACCGCGTCGGATATGTTGGACTTGCCGGACCCGTTGGGGCCGACGATGGCCGTGATACCTGGCTCCAGCGTGAGCTGCGCCCTGTCGGCGAAGGACTTGAAGCCTTTGAGTGTCAGCGATTTCAGGCGCATGCGGACCTAGCCTCGCGAGCCGTCGGCCTGGTCGGGGGATATGTCGAGCGCCTTGGCCTCCCAGCTGGAAGTGCTGGCGGCATCGCGCACCTGGGCCTTCTTGGCCGCCGCCTTCTCGTTGGCGCGCTTCTCCTTGGCGGCCTTGGCCTTCGCGGCCTTCTGCGCCTTCTGTTCGGCCTTGGCGGCCCGTGCCTGCTTTGCAGCCTGCTCCTTGGCGGCCTTCGCGTCGTCGTCCAAGCCGAACCCTAGGAACTCGCTGAGGCGGGCCAGGGTGGACTTTGCCGCCTGGCTCTCGGCCTCCTTCTTGGAGCGCCCGGTTCCCTGGGCAAGCGCGTGGTCGCCGGCGTACACCTGCGACACGAACGTGCGGTCGTGGGGAGGCCCCTGGGTCTCGATGATCTTGTAGACGGGGGTGATGCCGTCCTCCTGCAGGCGTTCCTGCAGTTCGCTCTTGGGGTTGGTGGGCGTGCGCGCCAGGTCGATGGACATGCGCGGTATGAGGGTCTGCACCACGAAGTGCTTGGCGGCGTCTATGCCGCCGTCGAGGAAAAGGGCGGCCACAACGGCCTCGTATACGTTCTCGAGGGCGGAATGCAGGCCGCGTCCGTGCGTGCCCGACTCGGAATGCCCGAAGATTATTATGTTCGCGAACCCGAGCCCCTGCGCAACGTCGGACAGGCACGAGCCTGCGACCAGCGAGACCTTGATGCGGGTGAGGCCGCCCTCGTCGATTTCCGGAAAGCGGTGGAACGCCTCGGTTGAGACTATGGCGCCGAGTATGGCATCGCCCAGGAATTCCAGCCGCTCGTAGGAATACGTGATCGGCTTCCCTTCGGTGGCCGAAGGGTGGGTTATGGCTGCCAGCAGGAGGTTCTTGTCCTTGAAGGTGTATCCGAGTATGCCCTCGGCCATGCCCAGGTTGCGCTCGCGGAGCTCTTCCATGGTCTCGACGTCCTGCGACATCTAGGCCACTCCCCCTCCGGGTGCGCTGACCATGACGGATATCTTGTCGCCCACGTGCGCACGAACCTCGCGGCAGCCCGAGAGGATGCCGTTGCACACGGCGGTGGCGTTAGACGAGCCGTGCCCCACCATGCACACGCCGTCTATTCCGAGGAGCGGCGATCCTCCGTAGGTGTCGGGGCTGACCTTGCGCTTAAGGTCCCTTAGCGAGCCCTTCAGAAGCATGGCGCCGAACTTGGACCCAGTAGACGACATGAACGCCTGCTTGAGCAGGTTGAACAGCATCTTGGACGTCCCTTCCACCGACTTCAGCGCCACGTTTCCTGTGAATCCGTCGGTGACGACGACGTCGAAGCCGCCATTCAGAAGGTCGCCGCCCTCGCAGTTCCCGGCGAACTGGGGAAGCTCGTCGCGAAGCAGGCGGAAGGCGTCCTGCGCGAAGATCGAGCCCTTGGCTTCCTCCTCGCCGATGTTGAGCAGCCCCACCTTCGGGCTTTCGACCCCCATGACCGACGACGCGTACACGCAGCCCATCTGCGCGAACTGCAGGATGTAGTCGAGCTTGACGTCGGCGTTGGCCCCGACGTCGAGGAAGAAGGTCTCCTTCTTGGCTCCCGGAAGGATGATTCCCAAGGCCGGCCGCTTGACCCCCTTGATGCGTCCGATGTTCAGGGTCGCCGACACGAGGCAGGCGCCGGTGGAGCCGGCGGAGAAGAAGCCTTGCGCGCGGCCTTCCTTGACGAGCTTGCACCCGACGACTATGGAGGAGTCCTTCTTCTCCTTCACGGCCTCGGCTGGATGCTCCCCCATCTCGATGACCTGGGAGGCGGGATGCGCCTGGCACCTGTCGTGGGACGACGCGAAGGGTTCGACGACCGAAGGAAGGCCGCAGAGCAGAACCTCTAGGTCGGGGTCTTGGGACAACGCCTGGCTGACGCCTTCAAGCACGACGCCCGGCGCGTTGTCGCCGCCACAGGCGTCGACTGCGATTATGACCTTTTCTGCCACTTGTCCCCCTGAAGGGTGGTCGGCGGGATGATAGACCTAAAAGGCCTAAACGCGCACGCGTTTAAGCCTTTTAGATGAAGCGCGCCCGCATCATGCAGGCGCGCAGGTCCCGTCTTACTCGGTCTCGAGGACTTCGCGGTTCTTGTAGTAGCCGCAGTTGGGGCAGACGCGGTGGGGAAGCTTCACCTCGCCGCACTGCGGGCAAGTGGAGCGAGCCGGCCCGTCGATGCGGTCATGGACGCTGCGACGGCGATGGGTGCGGATGCGCCCGGTGCGTTGCTTGGGTACTGCCATCT
This sequence comes from uncultured Eggerthellaceae bacterium, assembly GCA_965147515.1. GTDB lineage: Bacteria > Actinomycetota > Coriobacteriia > Coriobacteriales > Eggerthellaceae > MGBC163016. The sequence continues at coordinate 3,920 of CBCTKQ010000095.1, forward strand.
TTATCTTCTCCTTTTATACGCGCTTGATGCAGTTTCCTGCATTGGCTTCAAAACACACGAAAGCTTATTGTAGCAGAAACTATGAGCCGAAGTCGAAGTCTTTCAGCACTGCGAACGGGTTGTCGGCGCCCTCTTCCCCCTGGCCGTCGTTCGTGCAGCCGCAGTCGCCATCGTTGAGGTTGGCCCCGCATTTGGGGCACAGCCCCTTGCAGTCTTCGCTGCACAGCGGAACCTGCGGCATCTCGAGGATCAAGGCGGCCTGGATAAGCGGCGCCATGTCTATGGCCTTGTCGGCGGGAAGGTAGTCGAACTCGTCGTCCTCCATGTCGTCGGGGGCGGAATCTTCCGGGCTTATAAGGAAGTAGCCCTCCACCTCGCCCGTGACGGGGAACGTGACAGGACCCAGGCACCTCGCGCAGCCGCACGTGGCCTCGCCTTCCACGGTGCCGGTAACGAGAAGGGCGCCTCCGGTGTTCGTTATGTCGGCCTGCCACTCAAGCGGTTCCTTGAACTCGAACAGGTCGGGGCCAAGCTTCAGGAAGTCCAGGGCCGCGGCACCTTCGTAGTGCTTGAATTCCGCAGGAGTGAACAGCTCCTTGGGTATCTCTATGCGGATCGGGTTCATTGCGCCTCCGTCGATCGCGTGCGAAGCACTCGTGCAAGAAAAAGGCCGCCCACTCGCGCAGGCGGCCGGAACAGTTGGGCTGGCAGGGACCTAACGTGCGTTCATGGAGTTGGCGTTCAGGCGGTCGCGGACACGACGCACCTGGCCAAGGACGTTGTCAAGGCTTTGCTCGACGTGTCCGAACACCTCGTCGGCGTAGTCCTCGGCGCCTGCGCGCGTCTCGCGCTCGAGCTCGCGGGCGTCGGCCATGATGGCTTCGGCCTGCTGCTGGGATATGCGGACGATCTCCTGCTCTGAGGCGATGGTCATCGCCTGGCTGCGCGCGTCCTCGATGAGGCGGTTCGCCTCGTCCTCGGCGTCTTCGAGAAGCACCTGGCGCTCGCGGACGATCTGCCTGGCCTGTGCGAACTCGCCAGGGAAGATGTCGCGGATCTCGTCCATGATCTCGAACGCGGCCGAGATGTCGACCTGGCGCATGTTGCCCTTGCCGAAAACTGGCTTGGAATCCTCCAGAAGGATCGAGAGCTCCTCGAGAAGCCCCAAAACGCCGGTTTCGTCCATATCGTTTCCTCCAATGAGAGTTTCGTATTCGATTGGGCCGGCTTGGAGCATGGCACGAAGACGCATGGCTCACAAGCCTCCATGAAATCAACATTCTAGCATTAACGCAAGATTAAGCCAGCGAAATGTAAGACACGTAGGTCTTGCCGAGCTTGCGCTCGCTGCGCAGCGCAAGGCCGGACGCTTCGAGAAGCCGCACGTCGGCCGGCTCGTCGTGCTCGTATACCGCAAGGCAACCGTCGGAAAGCAGCCCGTCTTCCCTGGCGTTCGAAACGAGGACGACCACGTCGGCCTGCGGGGTTGCGTAAGGCGGGTCGAGGAACACGAGGCCGAACGGGGCGCCCTGCCTGGGAAGCCCGCACGCGAACACGTCCGTCGACCCTATGCGGACCTGGGACTTGGTGCACCCCAGGGCCTCCACGTTGCCCTCGAGGACGCGGCGTGCGTCAGGCGCGCTGTCGTTGAGCAGCGCGAACGCGGCGCCGCGCGAAAGGGATTCCAGGCCCATGGCGCCCGACCCCGAGAACGCGTCGAGCACCCGAAGGCCGTCGAATCCGCCGGTAGCGCTGAACACCGAGCTCATCACCGACTCGCGGACGCGGTCGGTGGTGGGACGCGTGTCGCGCCCTTCCGGCGCCTGCAGCACACGCCCCCTGTACTCGCCTGCGATTATCCTCATGCTATCCTCCCACAACGGAATGCTCGTCTTTGAACACCAGGCTCACCTCGCGCGCGAGGGCCTTGTGCCCGGGAAGCGAAAGGTCGGGGTCGGCGTCGAGGATCTCCCGCGCGTCCTCGTTGGCCCATTCTATGATGTCGCTGTCGCGCATGATGTTCACGAGCTTGAGCGCCGACGTCCCCGACTGGCGGTTTCCAAGTATGTCGCCCTCGCGCCTGAGCGACAGGTCGTACTTCGCGATCTCGAACCCGTCGTCGCTCTTCTCCAACGCCTCAAGGCGCTTCAAGGCCGGGGGCTGCTTCGAGGCGGACACGAGGTACACCTTGCCTTCGTGCTCGCCACGTCCAACGCGGCCTCTCAGCTGATGGAGCTGCGACAGGCCGAACCTGTCAGCGTCCTCGACGATCATCACGGTGGCGTTGGGAACGTCCACGCCCACCTCGATCACCGTCGTGGACACGAGCACGTCTATCTCTCCGGAACGGAAGGCAGACATGACCTCGGCCTTCTTCTCGGAAGGCATACCTCCGTGCAGAAGGCCGACCTTGTAGTCGACGAACACCTTGGCCTGCAGGAAGTCGGCCTCGTCCTCCGCGGCGGTGAGGTTGTCTGCCGCGAAGTCGTCCTCGCCCTCTATCGCGACCATGGGGTGGTAGGCGTCGTCGCCTCCGTCGGCGTGCCTTTTCTTGGGGGCGCCCTCGTCGCGCTCCTCCGACGAAACGCCTATCAGGGGGCACACCACGTACACCTGCCGCCCGGCCGCAAGCTCGGCAAGAGCGCCGTCGAAGGCCTTGCCCTTCTGCGACTCGGGAAGCACGAACGTCTTCCTGGCCGAATTCGAACGCGGGCGCTTGCGCAGGTAGGAAAGGCTCAGGTTGCCGAAAAGCGCAAGCGCGAGAGAGCGCGGTATGGGGGTCGCGGTGAGGAACAAGGCGTCGGGCGCCTCGCCCTTGGAAAGCAGCCTGGCCCTCTGGTTGACCCCGAAGCGCTGCTGCTCGTCTATGACCGCGAACGTCAGGTTCGACGGCTTGACATCGTCCTCGAGCAAGGCGTGGGTGCCGACCAGGACGTCGAGCGAGCCGCTTGAGAACCGCGAGAGGATG
>CBCTKQ010000096.1:0-6754 GCA_965147515.1 uncultured Eggerthellaceae bacterium
TCCGCAACGAAGTCGTTTCGCTCTAGCGAGCGAAACGATTTCTAAATGTCGCTGTACCCGAACTGCTTCTCGCCGTTGAACACCGCAAGGGCGTCGGCGACGCTGTAGTCGGCCAGCGTGACCGCGCTGATGGCCTTGGTCAGGCGCACGGCCTCGTCGAGCGAACGCTGGTGGATGTTGCGTCCGGTGGCGTTTCCGCACGCGCCGCCCACGTGAATCTGGTCGTACAGCTGGGTGAGGAACGTCTCGGCGTCGACGGTGGAACCACCGGCGCACACCAGGCCGGTGCGGCCTGCGGCGTCGGCGGCAACGCGCAGAGCCTCGGCAGGCGTGCGGCCGTCTTCGGGCTTCGGCGGATTGACCTTCACGAAGTCGGCGCCCAGGCAGAGCGCGACGCCTGCGGCGCCGGCGATCAGGTCGGGGTCCTTCTCGGCGGTGACGGCCTTGCCTCGCGGATAGACCCACAGCACGACCAGCAGACCGTTCTCATGCGCCTGGGCGATGAGCTGGCCAGCCTCGGCCATCATGGTGGACTCGTATTCGCTGCCCAGGTAGATGGTGTAGCCCAGGCCGACCACGTTGACGCCGTTCTCGCGCATCTGCAGCACGGCCTCGATGTCGGTGAGCTGCGGGGAATAAGGGTCTTCCTGCTTGGTTCCGACGAGGTTGGTCTTCGAGTTCATCTTCACCAGGTAGTTGATGTCGGGATAGTCGGCCGCGTACTGCGCGACGAGGCCGCGCTGGCCGGCGAGCACGCCGATGACGCCCTGCTTGCCGATCTGGAAGAGGTGCTCGGGCTTGCCGTCGGCGGGGTCGATGCCGTCGCCGTAGAAGTCCTTGTTCATGTGCTCGACCTTCTGGTCGCAGGCGAAGAGCATGAGGCGGCCGGTGTTGCGGGTGGCCTTCAGGTAGTTTTCGACATAGGTGTCGCGCGATGCGGCCGGGACGTCCATGGGAACGCGAACGTCTGCTGCGGTGATCTTGGGCATGTTTCCTCCAAGCGTCGTTTCAGGCCCCTTGTGGGGAAGGGCCTATTGAATGATGCATCTATTCTAGCAAGTATTGAAGAACGGGCGATTGCGCGCGCAAACCGTAACTGGTTGGTCACACTATGCCTACAAGTGAGTGACAGGGGGACGGGACCCGCGGGGGTGGATGCGAGGTAAGCCAAAGGAGCCGAGAAAGCCGCCGGGACACCCCGTGCTTGTGGGTGGCCACCACGCGACGCGCCAACCCCCCGCGGGTCCCGTCCCCTTTTGCCTTTATTTCGAACCGGGTTTCGAGGAAAGCTTGTTGTACACGAGCAGCGCGACGACGGCGATAAGCGCAAGCACCCCGAACATGACGACGCTTTCGAAGATGCGGCCTTCCAGCAGGCCGTCGGCCGCATAGGTGGAAAGCACTATGCCCGGTATGCGTGCCGTGTTCGCAATGACGAGGAACGTGCTCAGCTTCATGTCGGAAAGGGGCGTTATGTAGGTGAAGACGTCCTTGGGAAGCCCCGGGATGAGGAACAGCACGAAGACCACCATGTTGAACTTGCCAGACTGCTCGAACTCGCGGAACTTGGCGGTGTATTTCTGCGGCACCATGTCGTGTACGAACGGCGCGCCCAGCTTGTGAACCAGCATATATATGAAGGCGCTGGAAACGACGCAGCCGACCAGGATTATCAGCGCGCCCCACCAGGGGCCGTAAATCATCCCGGCCGCAACCTGCACCACCTCGCCGGGGATGAACGCGACGACCACCTGCAGGAACTGGATGGCCTCCAAGATCAGCACGCCGCCGATGCCCGCGCTTTGAACGCGGTCGATGAGCTGGTCGAGGCCGTCGGGTTCGAACACCAGGTGGATGTAGGGCCACACAAGCACCACTATGATGGCGACCACCGCGAGGAACGCGATCAGCCCGGCGAACTTCACCTTGTCGGCATGGGAGGCCCGAGGCTTGCCGGAATCGTTCTTGCCAGGGTCGACTTCAGAGGGTCGCGGGTTCGAACCCCGTTGCTCTTCCGACGAGACGTCCTGCGCCTTGTCCTGAGGCGCCTGCTTCGCGTCACTCATCGTCGTCGCCCTTCATGGCCTTCTTGAACTCGTCCTTGAAGTTGCCGAACATGCCCTTGCTGCGGGCGATCTGCCGACCGGTTGCGTAGACGCCCTTCTGCACGGCGTCGCCTGCGACCTTCGTGGCCTCCTGCGCCTTCGGCTTCACCTTCTGCGAGACCTTCTTGTAGGTCTTCTTGGCCTTGTCGGTTGCAACCGCGGTGGCGACGCCGGCCTTCTCGGCCACGCCGCCTTCCACGGGAACGTCAAGCGCGGCCTCGTCTACTATGACGGCTCCCAGCGACTCGGGGTCGTCGTCATCGTCGTCGGTGAGGTACAGCTTCGTTCCCATGCCGCGCCTGAAGCCGAGCATCATGCTGCCGGGGATGTTGCGGCGCCCCAGCAGCGTGTTGGCGGTGGCGCCTTGGCTGACTTCCACGGACGACACGCGCCCGGTCTGCTGGTCGAACTCGACGCTTTCCACAAGCCCCAACGACTGGCCGCTGGGGGTCATGGCCGGAAGCCCTATCCATATCACGCACTTGTCCAGGTTGAGGCCGAGGGCCTTGGTGGCTCCGCGGCCCTGGGCCTGAGGGTCTTCGCGAACGACTATCACCTGATGCCCGGCGTCGTCTTGCATAAGGTCGAACCCGTTGTGCGCCACGAACATGTCCTCGCGGCGGAACATCAGCGCCACGTCGGGGCGCTTGACCAGGAAGCCGACCAGCTGCGCCTTGGACGGATGGAAGACGAACGCATGAATACGCCCCACCTTCTTGACCGCATCCGGGTCGTTCTTGGTGGGGCGCGACGTCCAGACCTTCTTGTTCGACAGGTCTTTGGTGTTCATTGCTACTTGGTGGCGTCCTTGGCCGCATCTGCTGCGTCGTCGACGGCTTCGGCGGCCTTGTCGACCACTTCGTCGGCCTTGTCCTTCGCCGCGTCGGCTGCGTCCTTCACGGCCGCGTCGGCATCGGCGGCGGCGTCCTTGGCCTTGTCGACTGCATCGGGAGCAGCGTTCTTGATGGCGTCGGCGGTCTCGTTGGCGTTCTCGCGCACCTGCTTGGCGATGCGCTCGCGGGCGGCCTCGATCTTGGCGCGCAGCTCGTCGTTCTTGTCGATGGCGGCCTCGGCGCCCTTGGCTGCGGCGTCCTTCATCTCGTCGGCGACCTCGTTGCCCTTGTCGGTGGCCTGCTTCACGGCGCTTTGAACCTTTTCAGCGACCTGTGCCCCCATGTCCTGGGCGTTGTTCGCGAGATTGCTTGCTTGGTCTGCGACCATGTCGCGGGTCTTTTCGCCAGACTGAGGTGCCAGAAGCAGCGCTCCTACGGCTCCGATTGCCCCGCCGAACAGGAAGGTTACGAACTTGTTCATCTCTGCCTCCTTGGTTTGCGCATGCGCCTGCGCGCATCTTTCTTCCAGTATAGCCGTTAAGTGAACCCATTCTAGAATGCGTGCGGCAAGGGCCCTTCAACCTGGGCGACCTGTTTGCTAAACGTCACTTCTCCTTGACGCAAACGTGCGTTTTCAACAATGCATGATTGGCAATTGAGCGAGCGGCGCATCCGGTGGTTCTAGTTCGCGCGAAAGAACGACGACGCGTACTTCGTTACGCGAGGAGTTCTTGGAGGGCGAAGGAGAACCGCCGGCGTGTGCGCTTGTGACGTTCGTGATTGCTAGCGTGCGTGCAATCGCGAACGTCACAAGCGCACACGCCAAAGGCGCACCCCGGGGCGTCCGCGCAGCGTCTATCAATACTTCGTCCGTCAAGGACGAAGTACCAAAACTACTCGTCCTTGGTTGAAACCAGGAGCAGGATGCCGCCCACCACGTTCAGGAAGATGAGCGAGCACACGCCGAAGGCCACGGTGTTCGGGCGCTTTCCCTTGTAGATTCCCCAGGTCATGACGGTCATGGGGATCATCCACGCAAGCGGGAAGATGGCCCAACCAGCCGTGATCGTGGATATCAGCGCCAGGATGAAGGCGATCAGGCGCAGGGTGGAATCCTGCTGATTGACGTAGTAGAGCGGGGCGTCGGCATAGGCGGGGTCGGCGTAGTTCACGTAGACGGAGGTCTGCGCGTAGGTCGGTTGGGCGGCGTTGGGCGCCGCGGCCCCGGGCTGGCCCGCAACCGTGCCAGGCTGCGCACCCGCATTGGGCTGCGGCGTGACGGGAATTCCGGTGGGCGGGGTGGCGGCAGGCTGCTGGTAGGCGGCGCTGTATGCCGCGCCGGGCTGGGGCTGCGCTGTTGCGGGTTCCCCCTGGGGAGCAGCCGTGGCCGCTGCGGCGTCCATGCAGCTGTCGGTCCACTTGGTGCCGTCCCAGTAGCGAAGCTTGCTCGCGTCGCCTGCGGGGTCGGCGTACCATCCTGCAATCGGTGATGTCATGTTTGTTCCTTTCGCGCCTATTTCAGCAGGTCTTCGGGGTTCAGCGACTCGATGAACGAATCGAATTCCGCGAGCTCGGTTTCCTTGTCGGCGCCTTCCTTCAGGATGAACGGGTAAGAGGCGCGCGCCAGGACCTCGTCTTCTATATAGAATGGGGCGCCTTGCCTGATTGCCAATGCGATCGCATCGGTGGGACGCGCGTCCAGCTCGATAAGCCGGCCGCCCTGGCGAAGGTACATCTTCGAGAAGAAGGTCTGTCCGGCGACGTCGTTCACCACGACGTGGTCGACCCGCGCGTCCAGGTTGGTTAGCGCGTCGATGAACAGGTCGTGTGTGAGGGGCCGGGGAGGCTTCACCTGCTCGAGGGCCACCCCCAGCTGCATCGCCTCCTGCGAACCGATCCAGATGGGAACGATGCGCTGCTTGCCCGCGATGGCTGGCTCGTCGGGTTCGAGAACCAGGATGGCAGGCTGGTCGGGTTGCGTGAACACCATTGTCAGAACGTGAAGCGGAGTCATGCTTGAATTATAGCCGATGGGCTGTTTTGGAAGACGCTGTGCGTGTCCCCGTGGGGTTCCAGCTATGCGAGCCGAACAAAAAAGCCGCCCGGACGGACGGCGGAATGTTGGTGGAGCATAGGGGGCTCGAACCCCTGACCTCAGGCTTGCAAAGCCCGCGCTCTCCCAGCTGAGCTAATGCCCCGTAATTAATAAACGCTCCACCGGCTAACTCGGCTCACGATGGAGCGTTTATCGCAAAATGGTGGGCCCGAATGGATTTGAACCAGCGACCTCACGCTTATCAGGCGTGCGCTCTAACCAACTGAGCTACGGGCCCGCACGCATGCGCAGCATTGCGGCGCAAAAGCGCCTGAACACTTTACAACAAAGTAACGCACGCGGTCAATGTTTTTATGGATGAGCCCTTGCGCTTTTCCCTTATATGCCGATCGGCGAACTGATGTTACGAGGGCCAAGCCTCCGGACACGTTTGGTCGTCAAAGGCCCGCAGCAAGCCCCGCGCGCAGGTTGCGCAGCGAACGGAAACGTCCAGTGGACGTTTCCGCCGAGCGAGCCATTGCTTGAGCACGGGGCTTTGCTGCGGGCTTGACGACCTAGTCTTCCGTTGTGACGGCTACCGAGGTCACCTTGTCGCCGTCGGCGATGTTCATCACCTTCACGCCCTGCGTGGCGCGCCCGAGTTCGCTGATGCCTTCGACCGGGGTGCGCACGATGACGCCTTCCTCGGTGATGATCATCAGCTCGTCTTCGGCGACGACTATCTTCATGGCGGCCAGCAGGCCCTTCTTGTCGGTCATCTTGATGGTGAACACACCCTGGCCGCCGCGGTGCTGCACGGGGTATTCGTCCATGGGAGTGCGCTTGCCGTAGCCCTTCTCGGTGATGACGAACAGGTCGGTGCCCGGGCGCCCTATCTCCATGCCCAGCACCTCGACGCCGGCCGGCACCCTCATGCCGCGCACGCCCATGGTGCCGCGGCCCATGGGGCGCACGTCGTCCTCGTCCCACAGGATTGCCTTGCCTGCCGACGAGACCATCATGACGTTCTCGCCCTTGGCCACGCGGCGGACCGAGATCAGCTCGTCGCCGTCCTTCAGGTTGATGGCGATCAGGCCGTCGCGGCGCGTGCGGTCGTACAGGTTCATGGCCGTCTTCTTCACCATGCCCTGCTTGGTGGCGAACATCAGGAACTCGTCGGCCGGGAACTCCTTCGTGGAGATGACCGCCGAGATGGTCTCGCCCTTTTCTAGCGGGAGCAGGTTTACGATGGCGGTGCCGCGCGCATGGCGGGACGCCTCGGGGATGTCGTACACCTTCAGGCGGTACACCTTGCCCTTGGTGGAGAAGAACAGCATGTACGACAGGTTGGTGGCGACGAACAGGTGCTCGACGAAGTCGGCTTCCTTGAGGTTCACGCCCTGCAGGCCCTTGCCGCCGCGCTTCTGCTGGCGGTAGGCCGTGACCGGCATGCGCTTGATGTAGCCGGCGCGCGTCATGGTGACCACCATCTTGTCGTCGGCGATGAGGTCTTCCACGTCGATGTCCTTCGCAGCGTTGGTGATGCGCGTGACGCGGCGGCTTTGGAACTTGCCGCGGATCTCGCCCAGCTCGTCCTTGATGATGCCGCGCACCAGGCCCTCGTCCTTCAGCACGCGCTTGTAGTAGTCGATCTTCTTCAGAAGCTCGGCCAGCTCGGCTTCGATCTTGTCGCGCTCGAGGCCGGTCAGGCGGCGCAGGCGCATCTCGAGGATGGCGTCGGTCTGCTTCTTGGAAAGCCCGAAGCGTTCGCGCAGGCGCTC
>CBCTKQ010000097.1:0-6577 GCA_965147515.1 uncultured Eggerthellaceae bacterium
GAACCTGCACGAGCCGCCCGAGCGGCTGTACGTGATCGGTGACCCAGGCGCGCTGCAGGAAGGGTTGGCAGTCGTGGGCGCGAGGAAGGCCACGCCGTACGGCATAGGATGCGCTGCCCGGTTCGCCGGCATCGCGGCGGGATGCGGGATCGCCATCGTGTCGGGCGGCGCGCGCGGATGCGACTCCGAGGCGCATCGGGCCGCGATCAGAAACGGCGCCAGGACGGTGTCGTTCTTGGGAGGCGGATGCGACTGCGTCTATCCCGCGGAGAACCTCGAGCTGTTCAGGCAGATAGTGGGAGGCGGCGGCGCGCTGGCGTCCGAGCAGCCATGGGATTCCCCGCCTTTGCCGTGGATGTTCAGGGCGAGGAACCGCCTGATAGCCGGACTCGCAAAGGCCACGCTGATCGTGGAGGCGGGGCTGCCTTCCGGCACGTTCTCGACGGCCGACGAGGCATTGGCGGCCAACAGGGAGGTTCTCGTTGTGCCTGGCGCGGTCACGTCCAGGCAGTCGTTGGGCGCAAACAGGCTGATATGCCAAGGCGCGACACCCGTCGTCGACGACGAGACCTTCCACGACGCGCTGTTCTCGATATTCGGCGTCATGTCTCCTGTGGGGAAGTGCGCGAAGGACGAGGCGAGGAAGGCGAAGGGCGTCGAGAAGAGGCTGCTTGCGGCGCTCGATGCCGAGCAGCTGACCTTGGACGGGCTGCTCGCCGTCGCGAACGATGCCATGCCCGGCGCCGACAGGAGGCAGTGGCTGATGATGTGGCTCGCCAACCAGCAGCGTGACGGCCGCATAGCCCGCTACCCTGGCGGCCGCTACGGCACCACCGTCGCACGGTCGTGATGGGAAGGGAATGGGACGATGGCGATGAGTGATCAAGGCCCGCTTCCATGGGAGGTGTGGCATGTCCGTTTTGACTTCTCGGAAGGAAGTGGATATAAGTTCCGCCCCGTTGTCGTACTGGCCGCCAGTTCAAGGGGCACAATCGCAGCCATGGTGACAAGTGCCACCAACAAGCTTGATCTGGAATAAGGTTATCGCTTGAAGGACTGGCGAATGGCCGGGTTGGAAAAGCCTTCTATAGTCCGACTGAGGCGCGTGCTTGCGATCGGGCTCAGCCTGGAGGACCCGAAAGGATTGATCCGGGATTGGGAGAGTAATCGAGCGGCAATCAGGGAAATCATCCAAGGGTGACAAAACAAGCTCACCTCGTTGGCACGTGATAACCTATGCGCATGGAAAAGCCCGTGAGCATAGTCGGAGGGGGACTCGCCGGATGCGAGGCCGCGCTGTCGCTCGCGTCGAACGGCCACCGCGTGAGGCTGTACGAGATGCGTCCCGACGTTCCCACAGGCGTGCATCACACCTCCAACCTGGCCGAGCTCGTTTGCTCCAACTCGTTGAAGAGCACGAAGGACGACAGCGCCGCCGGCATGCTGAAAGCCGAGCTGAGCGAGCTCGGGTCACATCTATACGCCGCCGCACTCAGGAACCGCGTCCCGGCCGGGGGAGCGCTTGCGGTCGACCGCAAGGGCTTCGCCACAGACGTCACGCGCGAGGTGGAGTCGCACCCGCTGGTCGAGGTCGTGCGCGAGGAGGTGCGCGACGTCGCCGCCCTGGCCAAGGAGTCGAGCGCCGTCGTCCTCGCAACCGGACCGCTGTCCAGCGACGCGCTCTCCGGATCCATAGAGGCCCTTTGCGGCAGCGAGTCGCTTGCCTTCTACGACGCGGCGGCCCCCATAGTGATGGCCGAGTCGCTGGACATGGAAAAGGTGTTCAGGCAGAGCCGTTACGAGGACGGCGCCGCATCCGGCGACTACCTGAACGCACCGTTCGACAAGGCGCAGTACGCCGCGTTCATAGAGGAGCTTGTGGGTGCCAGGCGCGTCGTGGCCAAGGAGTTCGAGAACACCGACCTGTTCCAGGCATGCCAGCCTATCGAGGAGATCGCCCGGAAGGGTGCCGACGCCCCTCGCTTCGGGCCTATGAAGCCCGTGGGGCTCATCGACCCTGCAACGGGAAGGCGTCCTTGGGCGGCCGTGCAGCTTCGCGCCGAAGACGCCGCAGGGCAGAGCTTCAACCTGGTCGGCTTCCAGACGAACCTGGCCTTCCCCGAGCAGGAGCGCGTCTTCCGCATGATACCGGGCCTCGAGAGGGCGGAGTTCGCCCGGTTCGGCGTGATGCACAGGAACACCTTCGTCGACGCGCCACGCTGCCTCGGCGCAGACGGCCGCCTGCTCACCCTCGAAGCCCAGGCCCTCTCTTGCCCGGTGTACGTCGCTGGCCAGCTGTCGGGGACGGAGGGATACTGCGAGGCCATACGCTCGGGCCTGAACGCGGCCGCGTCGGTGCATTGCCGCCTGTCGGGCAAGGATGCGCCGCCGGTGCCGGTCGAGACGGCCTTCGGGGCGCTGATGCGCCACGCAACCGACCCGGCGACCGAGGACTACCAGCCCATGCACGTGAACTTCGGGGTGATGGAGCCGCTTGCCCCGCCGATAAGGAACAAGCGCGAGCGGTACCGCGCCTACGCCGATCGCGGCATGCAGGCGCTGCTGGATTACAAGGCGGCGCTGTCGAAGGCGGGATTCGATGCCTAGAGGCCGCACGGGAAAGGCCGCCATGGCAAGCGAGAACCCGAAGACGTGCGCAACCGCACCGGACGCCGCGGAAGAAGTTTTCCAGGACGAGGCCCCGCTTCCGGGCGAGAAGGAGCTTGCGGCCTACCTGGATTCGCTGCGCTACGAGGAGAACGACTCCGAGCACACCGTGCGCAACTACGGTGTGGACGTCGAGGACTTCCTGAGGTGGGCGCAACGGCGTGGCTACGACCCGTTCGCAATCACCCACAAGCAGGCCCGCAGGTACCTGGGCGAGCTGGACGCTGCGAAGTACTCGCGCGCCACCGTGAACAGGCGGCTGTCCGCGCTGAAGGGCTTCTTCCGGTGGCTGAACGCCATGGGCATCGTGGACGTCGACCCGGTGGGATCGCTGCAAGGGCCGAAGAAGTCGTCGAGGCTGCCCAAGTCCATATCGGCCTCGGACATGGACAGGCTGCTCTCAGTGCACGAGGAAGCGCTGGCCGGGCTTGAGCCAGGCTCGCTGGAATACGCCAAGGAGGCGCGCGACCAGGCCGTGCTGGAAACGATGTACGCCTGCGGCTTCAGGATCTCGGAGGTGTCGGGCATCCGCATCCCGGACGTCGACTTTCAGTCCGGGCAGGCCAAGGTGATGGGCAAGGGGTCGAAGGAGCGCATCGTTCCCATGCATGCAACGGCGCTGCGGGCGATCGACAGGTACCTGAGGCGCGGAAGGGGCGTCCTCGAGAAGGGGGTCCCGACGGACCGCCTGTTCCTGTCGAGCCGGGGCAACCCGTATTCCCCGGCATCGATGAGGGCCATGTTCAAGAAGACGCTGGAGGCGGCGGGGCTCGACCGCAGCCTGTCGCCGCACGCGATGCGGCACTCCTTCGCCACGGACGTGCTGTCGGGCGGCGCCGACTTGCGCAGCGTCCAGGAGATGCTGGGGCACGCCGACCTGTCTACGACCCAGGTGTACACCCACGTGTCCAACGAGCGCCTGAAGGACGTGCATCACCAGGCGCATCCTAGAGGATAGAAGCTTTCTAGGTTGGACTCGGAGGGATGGAGGCGAGGTAAGCCAAAGGAGCCGAGAAATCCACTCGGCGAAGCCGAGTTAGTTCGAGGCGACGACGCGTCGAACGGAATCCCTTCGAGTCCAACCCCAATGATATCCACCCGATGCGTGCAGAAAAGATGAAGTGGACGGATTACGAACAAACATTCGTTTTTTGATGTAGAATGGCGCGAGAAAAAACGCCGAAGGAAGCATGGAATGTCACAGAAGGAAATCGTAATAAAGGGTGCCCGCGAGCACAACCTCAAGGACATCGACCTCGCCATACCCCGCGACAAGCTGGTCGTGATAACGGGGCTTTCGGGCTCGGGGAAGTCCAGCCTTGCGTTCGACACCATCTACGCCGAGGGGCAGCGCCGCTACGTCGAAAGCCTTTCGAGCTACGCTCGCATGTTCCTGGGCCAGATGAGCAAGCCCGACCTCGACTCCATCGACGGCCTGTCCCCGGCGGTGTCCATCGACCAGAAGACCACCTCCAAGAACCCGCGCTCCACCGTGGGAACCACGACGGAAATCTACGACTACCTGCGCCTGCTGTTCGCACGCATAGGCGTGCCCCACTGCCCTGTGTGCGGGTGCGAGATAAAGAAGCAGACCACCGACCAGGTCACCGACGAGATAATAGCGCTGGGCGACGGCGAGACCACCAAGGCCATCATCATGGCCCCGGTCGTAACCGGGCGAAAGGGCGAGTTCACGAAGCTGTTCGCCGACCTTGCCAAGGAAGGCTTCTCGCGCGTCCGCATTGACGGCGAGATCGTGCGGCTCGACGGCGAGCCGATCGTGCTCAACAAGAAGATCAAGCACTTCATCGACGTCGTCGTCGACCGCGTGGTGCTGAAGAGGTCGGCCGTCAGCCGAATCGCCGAAGCGGTCGAGCTGGCAACAAGGCTGGCGGACGGCCGCGTTATGGTGCAGGTGCTCGGCGAAGGGTCCTCGGGCTCGGACGCGCACGACCTGTCGAAGGAGACGTCGTCGGGCGCGAAGGGTGGCCTTGGGGAAGGCGAGCACGTTTTCTCGCTGGCCCTGGCGTGCCCCGAGCACGGCTTCTCGATGGACGAGCTGCAGCCGCGCGACTTCTCGTTCAACGCTCCCTACGGGTCGTGCCCCGACTGCTTCGGTCTGGGAAGCCGGGACGAGGTGGACGAGTCGCTTCTGGTTGCCGACCCTTCGCTGTCCCTGGCCGAAGGGGCCATCACGCCCTTCAAAAGCGGCAACTACTACCCGCAGGTGCTGCGCGCGGTGGTAAGGCACCTGGGCGAAAGCGAGGACACCCCCTGGGAAGACCTGAAGCCTGCGACGCGCAAGGGGCTCATGGACGGCCTGGGCGACGAGAAGATACGCGTCGAATACCAGAAGCTGGACGGGCTCAAGACGCACTGGTACATCGAATGGGAGGGCATCCGCGAGGCCGTGTTGCGCAAGTATGGCGAGGCCGACACCGACAAGAAGCGCGAGAAGCTCCAGTCCTACTTCGCTACCGTCCCGTGCAAGACGTGTCACGGCAAGCGCCTCAAGCCCGAGATACTCGCCGTCACGGTGGGCGGCAAGTCCATCCACGACGTCACCGAGATGTCCGCGTCGGCGTGCTACGAGTTCTTCGAGGGGCTGCAGATAACAGGCGAGCAGGACCGATACATCGCGCTTCCCATCGTCAAGGAGATCCTGGCCAGGCTTAAGTTCCTGGTCGACGTGGGGCTGGACTACCTCACGCTCGAACGGGCGACAGCAACGCTCTCGGGCGGCGAGGCGCAGCGCATCAGGCTCGCCACCCAGATAGGTGCAGGCCTCATGGGCGTGCTGTACATCCTCGACGAGCCGTCAATCGGGCTGCACCAGCGCGACAACGAGCGCCTCATAGCCACACTGGAGCGGCTGCGCGACCTGGGGAACACCGTGATCGTCGTGGAGCACGACGAAGACACCATCCGATGCGCCGACTACGTCATAGACATGGGCCCCGGCGCCGGCGAGCACGGCGGCTACGTCACCGCCTGCGGGACGCCTGCGCAGCTGATGAGGTGCAAGGGCTCAATGACGGCCGACTACCTGTCGGGGAAGCGTTCCATCGAGGTGCCCGAGAAGCGCCGCAAGCCCCGCAAAGGCAAGCTTAAGCTCACCGGCGCGAAGATGAACAACCTGAAGAACGTCACGCTCGAGATCCCCCTGGGGACGCTTTCGGTAGTCACGGGCGTGTCTGGCTCTGGGAAGAGCTCGCTGATCAACGACACCTTGGCCCCCGTGCTGTCCAACAGGCTGAACCATGCGCACCGCCTCGCGGGCCCGTACAAGAAGATCGGCGGCATCGAGGGCCTCGACAAGGCCATCAACATCGACCAGAGCCCCATCGGCCGCACCCCGCGCTCGAACCCCGCCACCTACATCGGCCTCTGGGATGACCTGCGCGCCCTCTTTGCCTCCACGCCCGAGAGCCGCGCCCGCGGCTACAGCCCCGGTCGCTTCTCGTTTAACGTGCCCGGCGGGCGCTGCGAGGCGTGCAAGGGCGACGGCCAGATAAAGATCGAGATGAACTTCCTCCCCGACGTCTACGTGCCCTGCGAGGTCTGCCACGGCAAGCGATACAACAGGGAGACGCTCGAGGTCACCTACCACGGCAAATCCATCTCGGACGTGCTGGACATGACCGTGAACGAGGCGCTGGCCTTCTTCACCAACATCCCGCGCATCAAGAACAAGCTGCAGACCCTGCACGATGTGGGGCTGGGCTACATCCACCTCGGCCAGAGCGCCACCACGCTCTCCGGCGGCGAGGCCCAGCGCGTGAAGCTTGCCAAGGAACTCCACCGACAGCAGACGGGCAAGACCTTCTACATCCTCGACGAGCCCACCACCGGCCTGCACTTTGAGGACGTTCGGCAGCTCATTAACGTACTCGAGCGCCTGGTGGACGCC
>CBCTKQ010000098.1:0-6485 GCA_965147515.1 uncultured Eggerthellaceae bacterium
CAGCAGCAAGCGATCGAGAACGAAATCATCGTCGGGGGAGGCATAGACCCGGCTGACTGGCAGTTCTCCTACGGCGACGATCACTTGAGTGCCCGCGACCTTTCGTTCTACAACGTCGTCAAGCAGTTCAAGCTGCCTGCGGCCATCGTGCTGTACCTGGTTGGATGCATAGTGCTCATCTTCGGCGGATACGGGCGCGCCATGCGCTACTTCGACGAGCTATCCGGCGCCGTTGGTGGCCTTATCGCCGACAAGGAGAAGCCCGTCGAGCTGTCGCATGCGCTTGAGCCCACCCAGAACGAGCTGAACTCCATACGCCTCGCCTCGCTTGCCGACGAGCGCGCGGCCAAGTACGCGGAGCGCCGCAAGGACGAGCTCGTGGCCTACCTTGCGCACGACGTGAAGACGCCTCTCACGTCGGTCATCGGGTACCTGATGCTGCTGGAGGAGACGCCGGACATGCCTGCGGAGCAGCGCCAGAGATACATAGGCACGGCCGCCGAGAAGGCTCAGCGGCTGGAGGTGCTGATGGACGAGTTCTTCGAGATAACGCGCTACAACCTGCAGGCGATCCCCATCGAGCGGTCGCACGTGGACGGACGCCTGCTGATGGAGCAGGTTGCCGACGAGTTCTATCCCGAGGCGAATCATCGAGGCATAACCATCGAGGTCGACGCGCCCGACGACGCCGAGATGTACGTCGATGCCGACAAGTTTGCACGCGCCCTGGGGAACGTCGTCCGCAACGCCGTGGCCTACGCGGAGGGGGGTACGTCGGTGAAGCTGACGGCTTCGCTTGACGACGGCTCGTGGACGGTCGAGGTCGAGAACCGTGGACGCGAGATATCGGAGGCGCACCTGAAGAGCATCTTCGAGAAGTTCTACCGCGAGGACGCGTCGCGAGGGTCGGCTACCGGCGGTGCGGGGCTGGGGCTTGCCATCGCCAAGGAGATAGTGGTTGCGCACGACGGCGATATAGAGGCCCGAAGCGAGGCCGGCGTGACCACGTTCACCATCAAGCTGCCTGCTTGAGGAGCGTGCCATTAGATGTGTTCTAATGGCACGCTGATCGAAAACCCTTACAGCTCGGGCAGGCTTGCAGCCGCCACGGACTGGCCCACGCGGCGCATCTTCTCGTCGGGGAGCGTGACGTTGATCTGGGCGGCAAGCTCGGGGTGCTCCTCGGCGAGCACTCGGTTGCATTCGCTCACGATCAGATCGCCGCCGACGCCCGAGGTAACGCGCCCAAGCACCAGAAGCGTGCGGATGTCGTAGAACGAGGCGTACAGCACCAGCGTGTGCGCCAGGTAGACGCCGATGGACCTGAAGATGTCCAGAGCGCCATCGTGGCCGTCCTCGGCCAGCGCCTGCACGACCTTCAGCTTCTCGGCAGGGGAGAGCTCGGGGTCTAGCTCGATGCCGGCCTTGGGGGCAAGCTTGATGACGCAGTCCTGGCTGAAGTACTTGCATCCAACGCCCAGATCGCCCGACCATTCGTCCTGCAGGGCGCAGGGGGAAAGGTCGACGGGGGCGAACGCCAGCTCGTTGATCCAGCCCAGCACGTTCTGGTCGGCGTCCACGTACCCCACGGCCTCCGACGTTCCCATGGCGATGCCCAGTATGCTGCCCTCGCCGGTGCTCATGGCGCCCGCCAGCGCCGTGACGTCTCCGTCGTTGGCCACCACGATGGGCACGTCGCCTATCTCGGCCGCCGCGCGGTCGTAAATGCTCTTCACTTCCTCGCGCCTGTTGCGGGGAACCTTGATGAACAGCGAGGCGACCATCGGGCTGTTGCCCACGAACGTGCCGGCGGACGACACGCCGATGGCGTCTACGCGCGGCATCTTCGAAGCCGCCGTCTTGAAGGCCGTCACGATCTCGTCGAAGTGATACGACGGGTCCTCGGTGACCTTCGGGAACCAGACGACCTCCTCGGAGTACACGGACTCTCCGTCGATGACAGCGGACACCTTGCGGTCGGACCCGCCGGCGTCGAAGCCGATGCGGCAGCCGTCCATGTGGCCGCCGATGGCCTTCGCCGACTCGTTGGCGGCGGGGAAGTCGTCCCGCGACACGGCAAGCACCTCGAGCGGCTTCTCGTACACGTCGCCGACGAAGCCGTAGTCGAACGCGCGCGACCCCCACGGGGCGTACATGTCGGAAAGCATCTTCGCTATGTCGTCGCATCCGGTCACGTACACGCGGAATCCGCCTATGCTCCACAGCTCGAACTTGATGAGCCTCTCCACGTAGCGAAGGTTCGCGTCGAAGAACTCGGGGCCGCGGATGAAGCTCTCGCGCACCGACACCAGGCCGTCCTCGCGCTCGACCGCCACGGCGATGGGCACGTCCGCGCCTTTGAGGTATTCCTTCATCCATACGCCGAACGGCACGAACTCGTCATCGAGCACGGGCATGTTCTTGACTTCGTAGTCGATCCCGAGGTACTTCATCGCGCTAGTCTCCAATCGTTTCCGTAAGTATCTGGTCGGTCATGCACAAGGCCCTGGGCACGTGGAACGGGCCTTTGAAGGTGGACCCCTTGGTGGGGGGCATCGTAGGCTTGCCGTCGCGGCGCAGGTATCCGTACCATTCGCCGTACTCCGGGTCGGCGAAGTGGTTCTTGCAGTAGTCCACGACGCGCTCGAGCCAGTCGACGTAGTAGGCGTCGCCCGTGTCGCGGTAGGCCATGGACGAGGCTATCATGGCCTCGTTGTGAGGCCACCAGAGCTTCATGTCGTGCTCGTAGGCCTCGGGAGGCTTCCCGCAGGCGTCGATGAAGTACAGAAGGCCTCCGAACTCGTCGTCCCATCCCGACTCCGCAGCCGTCCTGAATATCTGTTCGGCGGTGGAGTGAAGCTGGGCATCGCCCCTGTAGTTGGCCTCCTGCATGAGGAACCAGCTGCATTCGATGTCGTGGCCGGGGTTCACTACGCGGCCTGCCGTGTACTCGAGCTCGGGCTGTCCGTCGTCGTTGACGTTCTCGAAGGTGCACCCCAGGTCGGGGCGGAAGTGCTCCTCGACTATGCGGCGGGTGCATTCGTCGGCGTGCCTGTCGTACTCTTCGGCGTTCGCGGGGTCGACGCGGCGCATTATCGAGATGATGTTCAGGAATATCATCGAGTCGCCGAGCGAGCGGCCCGAGCGCGTCTCGGCTATCGTCTTGGGACCGAGGCCGGTCGGGTCGGCCATCCCGCCCCAGTTGAGGGCGTAGATGGCTTCGTAGGCCTTGCGGGCGCGCCTCAAGTGCTCCTCGTCGCCGGTCACGCCGTAGTATTCGGCATTGCCTATGCAGTAGAAGCCTTCGGAGAAGTTGTACCTCCTCTGGCGCAGAGGGCGGCCGTCGGCGGTCACGGTGAAGTAGAGCCTGCCGCCTGCTTCGTGGTTGATGCAATGGTCCTCCAGGAACGACAGGCAGCTGGCTGCGGCCTCCAGCCATTCGGGGCGCTTCCCGTAAGCGTGGCAGAGGTACGAATAGGTCCATGCGCACCTGCCCTGCATCCACACGCTCTTGTCGGTGGAATAGACGTCGCCCTTCCTGTCGAGGCACGTGTACACGCCCCCGTTTACTGGGTCGATGCCATGCTCGAGCCAGAAGGCGGCCGACGTGGCCAGCTGGTCGCGGCACCAGTCGCGTATTGGAACCAGCCTGGATGTCTGATCGCTGCCGGACATGGGCTACTCCCAGCCTTCGCGGATGGGCATGTCGGGGTCGATCATCTTCTGGCGCCTGAGCACCTCGGCGATGGCCTCCACGTCGCCTTCGATCAGGGCCTGCACAGGCTCGCGCATCTGGTTGGTGTTGAAGATCCCCATCTGCCAGAGCGCGGTCTTGAACGACCCGACGCCGGCACCGAACCCGACCGTGGCCGTGATCTTGCGGGTCATCATCATGAGGCGTGCCAAGTGGTCCTGTATGCGGGCCACCCTTTCCCAGTCGCCTTCCTGGGCTGCGTTCCACTGCTCGACGTAGCTGTACGGGTCGACGTTCGCAAGGCCCGGAACGGACCCGTCGGCTCCGCCCAGATAGGCTCCGTCGACTACGACCTCATGGCCGGTCAGCAGCTGCATCGGATGGCCTGCGTCCTGGTTCTCCAGCAGAAGCCACCTGAACGCAACGTCGTCCCCCGACGAGTCCTTCACGCCCTGGATGACGCCGTCCTCGCCGAGCGACAAGAGCATGTTGCCATCGAGCTTGGTGTGCACGCTGACGGGCAGGTCGTAGGCGAAAAGGGGAAGGTCGGTGCACTTGCGGATCTGGCGGAAGTGGCGCTCGTTCTCGTAGGGGCCGCCAAGCGCGTAGAAGGGCGCCGTGGCCACCAAGGCGTCGACGTCGTACTTCGAGACGCGCTTCACCTGGTCGATGACTCGGTTCGTCTCGATGTCGATGACGCCCACCAGCACAGGCACCCTGTGGTCGACTATCGCGATGGCCTCCGTGAGGATCTGCTTCCTCTCGGCGTCGGTGACGAAGGCAACCTCGCCGCTGGACCCGAGGAAGAAAAGCCCATGCACTCCCGCTTCGATCATCCTGTTGATGGTCAGCTCGAATGCGGGAAGGTCTAGCGATCGGTCTGCCTTGAGGGGGATGATCACGGGTGGGATTACGCCTCGGAACTTGCTTAGATCCATGGGAAACGTCCTTTCCTTCGAACTCTCTTCCTTGAAGCGTGACTAAGATGATAGCCCTTCGCAAGTCGGGCCGACGTCTCGCCGGCCCGACAGTTGACATGCTGTTTACGCGACTGCTGGGATTATCCGAGATCCGGATGGAGAAGCGATGGAGCAGCCCCCAGCAGAAGCTTCGTGTACTCGTCCTTGGGGTCGTTGAACACCTGTTCGGCGGTTCCTTCCTCGACGGCCTGCCCGGCGTTCATCACGATGATTCGGTCCGATATGTAGCGGACGGTCTGGATGTCGTGGCTGATGAACACCATGGCCAGATTGAGTTCCTTCTTCAGGTCCATCAAAAGGTTGAGGATCTGCGCGCGGACGGAAACGTCCAAAGCCGAGGTGGGCTCGTCGGCGATGATGGCGTCAGGCTTGAGCGAAAGTGCACGGGCGATGGCGACGCGCTGACGCTGGCCGCCGGAGAGCTGTCCGGGCAGCGCGTCGAGCGCCGACTCGGGCAGGCCCACCATGTGGATGAGCTCGTGGACGCGCTTCTCGCGTTCCTCGGGAGTGCCAACCTTGTGCACGATCATCGGGTCCTTCAGCTGGTCCGCGACGGTCATGCGCGCGTTCAGAGCGGTTGCCGGGTCTTGGAAGACGACCGAGATCACGCGGCCTATCTCGCGTCTGTCGGCTGCTGTTCTGCGGGTGACGTCGCGTCCCTTGAAGTACACCTTTCCGGAGGTGGGGGACTGCAGGCCGCACATCACGTTGGCCGTGGTGGACTTGCCGCAGCCCGACTCGCCTACGATGCCGATTGTCTCGCCAGGCCAAAGCCGCAGCGTGAGGCCGCGCACGGCCTGCACGAGGTTGGGGTGCAGAAGCGACCCCGTGCGCGTCTTGAACGTCACCTTGATGTCGTCAAGGAAGATGATGGGGGTCTCGCCTTCGTGCGCCTTCAGATCGGCAGCCTCGGAGGCCTCGACACGCTCGTGTTCCGCCTCCAACGTCTTCTCGGCTATGGGCGTTGCATCGCTGTGCATGGCGCTGGAGACGCTTCCGTCGGTGGCCTGCAGGTCGCCCACGACCTGGGTGGATTCGGCACGTTCCGCGTCTATGTGGGATTTCATGTTCGGGTTCGTCATGATAGCTTGTCCGTCCACTCGATGGGGCCGCCTGGCGCATACGGCTGGATGCCAAGCTTGGTGAGCTCGTCGTCAGGCAGTTCTGCGTAGTAATGGTCGGTTCCCTGTGCCCGCTTGAGCACCGGTCGCACGTCCGACACCGAGTCCGGATGGCTGGAGCGCGGCCTGAAGCGGTCGCCCTTCGGGAAGTCCTTCGGGGAAGGAACGGAACCGGGCACCTGGTGCAGGCGGTTGCCGCCGGCCTCGATGGAAAGCACCGACCCAAGAAGTCCGCGCGTGTACTCGTGGATGGGGCCAGTGAGGATGTCGACGACGGGGCCTTGCTCGACGACCTGGCCGGCGTACATGACCGTGATGTAGTTCGCCACCTCGGCGACGAGGGCGAGGTCGTGGCTGACGAACACCATCGCGAAGCCAAGCTCCTTCTGCAGGCGGTTCAGCAGGTCGACGACCTGCTTCTGCACGGTGACGTCGAGGGCCGTGGTGGGCTCGTCGGCGATGATGACCTTCGGGTCGCGCGTCAGCGCCATTGCGATGAGCACGCGCTGACGCTGTCCGCCGGAAAGCTCGTGCGGGTAAGAGTCGAGCGTGCGCTTGGGGTCGAGGCCCACGAGTTCCAGCAGCTCCTCGGCGCTGCGCGTACCGCCGCGCTTGGTCAGCTGCTTCATCTGCGCCTTGATGAGCATCGACGGGTTGAGCGACGACAGCGCGTCCTGGTAGATCATGGCT
>CBCTKQ010000099.1:0-6430 GCA_965147515.1 uncultured Eggerthellaceae bacterium
TGGGGTGGTTTCGGCGTTTAACCACACTGCCCCCCACAAACCCCGTCGGCCACGCCGTGTTCTCTCCTGGCCCCCCCGGCGCGCCCCAAACCCCCCCCCCCCACGGCGCAAGAATGTGTCAAAAGTGAACGTCCCCTGACACGCCCTGACACGGGTGGCGCTAGTCAGCAAGAGGCAGGGTGACGGTGAACGTGGTGCCGTCGGCCTCGGAGCTCTCCACCTCTATGGTGCCGTCGTGCTCGTGCGCGATTTCCTGCCCGATCGCCAGCCCTAGGCCATATCCGCCCTTCGAACTGGTGCGCGCCTTGTCGGCTCGGTAGAACCGGTCGAAGACGTGAGGCAGGTCTTCCTCGGGAATGGCGGGCCCGTCGTTGTGAACCTTCAGCTCGGCCTTCTCGCGCATGCCGTTCGGCAGCGTCTTGCGAAGGGTGACGTCGACGGACATGCCGTCTCCGGCATACTTGCAGGCGTTGTCGATAAGCGTTGCCACCATGCGTCCAAGACGTTCGGCGTCGCCCTCGACGTAAACACCTTCGTCGATGTCGTCGTCGATTTCCACACCTAGCTCGAACGCCACGGACTCGAACTGGAGCACCTCTCCTTCCACAAGGTCGGTGAAGTCGACGCGCTCCTTCACGACGTTCTGCTTCTGGCCGTCAGGCCGCAGAAGGGCAAGCATGTCGTTGACAAGCAGCTGCATGCGCTCGGCTTCCATGTGCGTGCTTTCCACCCACTGCATCTGGTCCTCGACCTTGGCTTCGGGCTGGGACTTCAGTATGGCGGTGTTGGCCAGGATGACGGTAAGCGGCGTCTTCAGCTCGTGCGAGGCATCGGCCGTGAACTGCTGTTGCTGCTTGATGGACATGCGGATGGGCATCATGGCCCACCGCGAGAAGAATATGTTCACCAGGAACAGGAAGGCGATGGCCCCAAGCCCTGCGAAAAGCAGAGTCCATGCCAGGTTGCGCCATACGTTCATGCTGCTGCCGTCGGCGTAGGCGATTATGTCGTCGCCGGGGTCGGTCGTGGACGCGCGCTTGGCGTAGTAGAGGTTGTAGTCGGGAAGGAACCCGTTCGCGTCCTTGCTTTCGAGCACCTGCTCGTTCGCGCCGAGGATGACCGACTCGGGGATCTTGGCGTTCGTGTAGTTGCCGACCGTGGTGTAGATGCCGTTGTCGCTGACGCTGTAGACGGACATCAGCACGACGGAGCTGTCGGCGTTCTTCGACGAGCCGATGGTGGGCGCCGAGACGCCCGACGAGCCCGAGTTCGACGAATAGATGCCGGACGTGCTTCCGGAAGTGGCCACGGGCGCGTTCCCTCCGGTGGAGAGCCGCTGCGTGGCGGAAAGCTGCGGGATCTGCGGCGCCGTCACCTCGGAGATGACGCCCTCCAGCTCGCTTTCGATGGTGTTGATGCGCGAAGTGTAGTCGGCGTACAGGATGACGGCGAAGATGGTGGCCAGAAGCAGGGTGGTGGTGGCCATGTTGATGGCTATGAACTTGATGCGCAGGTTGCGCAGCAGCTTCGAGCTGGGCCCGATTATCGCGTCGTGGGTGGGTGCAGGTACCTTGGGCATGGGCGGCCTGGTCTACTTGGCGGTCTTGGGGGTGCCGGCTTCGGCGAAGCGGTACCCGGCCTTCCTGATGGTTTCGATGGAGCACTTCGACCCCAGGTGCTTCAGCTTCTTGCGAAGGAACGATATGTAGGCCTCGACGTTGTTGTCGCCGGCGCTTGAGGTGATGCCCCACGCCTTGTCGATCAGCGTTTCCTTCGAGAAGACCGCGCCTGGGTTCCCCATGAGGATGCGGAGGATGCTGAATTCCTTCGAGCTGAGCTGGATGGACTTCTTGCCGCAGGTCAGCTGCATGCTTTCCAGGTTGAGCGAAAGGTCGCCGGCGTCGAGCTGCTCGAACTGCACCTCGCCTTGGCGGCGCGTGAGCGCGCGGAGGTGCGCCATCAGCTCGGCGGGCGAGAACGGCTTGGTCATGTAGTCGTCGGCGCCCGAGTCGTAGCCGGTGATCTTGTCGTTGGTGGCGTCGCGTGCGGTCAGCAGAAGTATGGGCGTGTTCTTGCCCGCCCGGCGCAGCTCGCGCGTGATCTCGAAGCCGTCCATCTTGGGCAGCATGACGTCGAGTATCAACACGTCGTAGTTTCCGGCCTTTCCGTATTCGAGGCCGGAAAGCCCGTCGTGCACCTTGTCGACGTCGTAGCCGTTGTCGACGAGGATCTTCTCCAGCGCCGCCGCTAGGCTTTCGTCGTCTTCGACTATGAGTATCTGCATCCGTCGCCTTCCGTTTCGGGGCTGCAGGGACGAAGCGCGCCCGATTGATGCGTTCGCGCGCCTTTCCCTGCCTTGATGATTGTACAGTGTGCGGGCCTTTGCAGCGACAGCTTGCGAGGCGGGACAGAGCAAGCGCACAAACCTTAAATCATCCTGAAAAACAGGGCCGAACATGGCGTTGTTTCAGGTGGATTTAAGGATAGCATCGTATTATTCCAGACAGTGTTTCCCAGCACTGCTTGCGACGCGCAAGGCAACAACCTAACAACCTTGTCATGCGCGTCGCAACAAATTGACAACCAAGGCACTCCTCCAAGCGTGACCTTAACAACCGCAAAAAGCCCTGCCATCCGGCAGGGTTTTTTGTCTGTCGGTGTAGAATGTCGGCATGCAGAAAACAGGCAAGGAAATACAGTCTTCCATGAAGACGAGCTTCGGCTCGATGATGCTGCTGGTGCTCTCGGTGGTGTGCTTCGTGGTCTTCCTGTGGGTGGTCATGACCATCGTCCGATTCTTCGTGGGGCTCACGCTCTAGCGCGGGTCCGTCCTTTCCAAGATGTGGCAGCGTTTCAGCTTATACGACGTTAGGGTCATCGGCCACTACCTTGGCATGCTGGTGCTGTTCTCGGCGCTGCTGATGGTGGTGCCGTTCGTCACCGCGCTGGCCTTCCAGGAATGGGACCCGGCCTACAGGTACCTGTACTCTATAGGCATCGCGCTGGTGGTGGGATCGCTGCTGCGCTTCTTCCGCATCCAGCCAGGCAAGCTGAACCGCCAGCAGGCGCTTGCGGTGGTCGGGCTCGCCTGGATAGTGCTGGGCTTGTTCTGCTCGATCCCCCTGTACAACTCGGGTCACTACCTTACCTACCTCGACGCCCTCTTCGACAGCGTGTCGGGCATCACCACCACTGGCGCGTCGCTGCTGGTCGACCTGGACCACCTGTCGTACGCGGACAACATGTTCCGGTTCATGATGCACCTGCTGGGCGGTCTGGGGTTGATCGTCGTCGCGCTGTCGCTCGGGGTGTTCGGCAAGCGCGTCGGCGCGTCGCTTTACACGTCCGAGGGCCGAAGCGAGCACGTCGTGCCCAACGTCATCCACACCACCACCTTCATCGCGAAGGTCACGGCATGGTTCGTTCTCATCGGCACCGTGGTCATCTCGGCGATGATGCTCGTTTCCGGAATAGAGCCCGTGCGGGCGTTCCTTCAGTCCCTTTGGGTAGCCATATCGGGGTTCGTCACGGGCGGTTTCGCACCCATGCAGCAGTCGGTCTTCTACTACCATTCATTCCCCATCGAAGTGGTGCTTATGGTGCTCATGCTGCTGGGGACCATAAGCTTCGTGATCTATTCCGAGGTGCTCCGCGGACGCGTGCGCGAATTCTTCCGCGATATCGAGACGCGCACGACGGTCATATGGATGCTCGCCATGGTCGTGGTGTTCACGGCCTCGCTCGCGGCTTCCGCCCTCTTCTCGGACATCCCGACTTTGCTCAGGCGCGGAGTGTTCGTGCTGGTGTCCGCCTTCACCACCACCGGCTTCTCGGTGCTGACCACCAACCAGCTGCTGACCGTGGTCACATCGGGGGCGTTCCTGACGCTGGCGATGGTCATGGCCGTCGGCGGCTGGGCCGGGTCCACCGCGGGCGGCATCAAGATATACAGGGTGGGCATCATCGCGAAGTCGTTCGTGTCCACCATCAAAGAGGCCGTCTCGCCCGATTCCGCCACCGTCGTGGTTGACTACAACCATGTCGGGAGGCGCATCCTTTCGCCAAGCGTGGTGAAGGAGGCGATGACCATATTCATCATGTTCGTCATCACCTACGCCATAGGCGCCTTGGTGGGAATCGCGCACGGGCATGAGGCCACACAGGCCATCTACGAATCGGTCTGCATGACCTCCAACGGAGGCATGATCGTGGGAATCGCATCGCCGGGGATGCCGATGACGCTCGAGCTTTTCTACATCCTGCAGATGTGGGCAGGCCGTCTGGAGTTCATAACGCTGCTCGCGCTGATCGTGCAGGTCGTGGTCAGCGTGATTCCGCGCAGGCGCTCGAAAACGCAGAGCGTGACCGAGAACAACGAGGAAATACAGCTGTGATCACGCTGAAGCACCTGGGAAAGTACCTGAAGGCGAACCACATGCTCAAGTGGTGGATCGCCCTGTTCTGCGCGTCGACGCTGGGCCTTTGCGCGATAGGCATCGCGCAGGCGGTGTCGGGTGCCGGGGACGACGGCGTGCAGGTGGACGCGGCCGGGCTGGACCAGCAGCCTGAAAGCGGCATGGCCGACAACCAGGTGAACGTATCGCAGCTTCCGGACAGCTCGTTCATCTACGACATCACCATCAAGGAGCTTTCCACTGCCGATTCCTACATGGACGGCCAGACGGTGCAGGTCACAGGCGAGGTGGTAGGCGACAGGATCCTTTCCGAACCCGGGTCGTCCGACTGCTGGATAATGCTGCAGTCCGACGACGCCGGCGACGATTCCGAGGTGGCCGTTTTCATGCCTGTCACTGCGTCCGAGTCGATCGACACCTACGGCGCCTACGGCAAACGCGGCACAACCCTGCAGGTCCGCGGCACATTCAACCTGGCCTGTCCGGAGCATCAGGGCGCGAGCGACCTGCATTCCGAAAGCGTGGCGGTGGTGTCGCGCGGAAGCGTGGAAGAGCTCGACTTCAACTTCATGCGCCTGGTTCCGGGCCTTGTGCTTCTGCTGGTGGGAAGCGTGCTGCTCATCACGTTCGACGTGATACGCGAAAGGCAGCGTTAGTGGGCAAGCGGCTGCTGTCTGGCGAGGTGGTCAAGCTCGACCGCAAGTTCCCCCTGGTGGAGCTTGACGATGGAAGCCGCGTGCGCTGCGAGCATTCCGCCGAGCTGAAGAAGCGGGGGAAGCTTCGCGCGGTGATCGGGGACGTCGTGGAAGTGGCCATACCCGAAGGCCACGACGTGGGCATCATCGAAGCCATACGGTCGCGGACGACGCAGTTCGTCCGCAAGGACCCAACCGAGCGTGCGCTTCCGCAGGTGCTTGCCGCGAACTTCGACCGTGTCGTGGTCGTGCAGCCCATAGACAGGGTGAACATGAAGCGGCTGGAACGCGAGCTGGTGCTTGCCCACGAGACGGGGGCGGCGGTTGCGGTGGTGCTGACGAAGGCCGACCTGCTCGATGCGGTCGCAGTCGTCGAAGCGGTGCGCAAGGTTTCCGACCTTGCAGGCGAGTCCGTGCAGGTTCTGGCGGCGTCCAAGGCCGACGCCGCATCCGTCGCGCGTGTGCGAGGCCTCATGCCCTCGGGCACCACTTCCGTGCTTATAGGCAGGTCGGGCGCGGGGAAGTCCACGCTTGTGAACTTGTTGCTGGGCGAAGAGGCTCGCGCTACCTCCGAAGTGCGCGAGCGCGACGGGAAGGGCAGGCACAAGACGGTGTCGCGCGAGGTGATGCAGCTGCCGGTCGTCGATGGCGAGGGCGGCGGCCGCATAGTCGACATGCCTGGCGTTCGCGGGCTTGGGCTGTGGGATGCGGAAGAAGGCATAGGCGCGGCGTTTTCCGACATAGAGGAGCTTGCGCAAGGCTGCCGCTTCCGCGACTGCAGGCACGGGGGCGAACCCGGGTGCGCGGTGGCAGCGGCGGTTCGCGAAGGGACCCTCAGCCGTTCGCGGCTGGAGTCCTACCTTGCGTTGCAGGACGAGCTGGCCAAGACCGCCCGACGTCGCGAGCAGTCTTCCTGGAAGAACAAGTGAACGTCCCCCGTCACGCACTTTGTGCTAGAGTTTGGCGTTCGTAGCCATCGTCTCTCGGGAGGAAGCCATGGATTCGCAGCTCACACGCAGTCAATATGTGGCGCAAACGGCGCTTATCGCAGCCCTGTATGCGGCTGCAACGCTTGTGGCGCTTCTGTTCCTGCAGGGACTTGCCTGGGGGCCGGTGCAGTTCCGCATATCGGAGGCCGTATGCGTCGTGGCGCTGTTCACGCCCGCTGCCATTCCCGGCCTCACCGTAGGGTGCGTGATTGCCAACCTGCTGAACTGTGCGATCAGCGGCACTGGCGCGCTCGGGTTGCTGGACGTCGTGTTCGGCAGCTGCGCCACGCTTATAGGTGCCGTGTTCTGTTGGAAGATGCGCAAGCGTCCG
>CBCTKQ010000100.1:0-6405 GCA_965147515.1 uncultured Eggerthellaceae bacterium
AGGCTCCTTCTACGAGTCAAACCCCGTCTTTCCCGAGAAGGCGAACATAGAGTTCGCCCAAGTCGACGGCGACGTGGTGCGCATGCGCGTTTTCGAGCGCGGATGCGGCGAAACTTTGGCCTGCGGAACGGGCGCCTGCGCCACGCGAGTCGCTGCAGCCCTTACCAACAGGGCCTCCAGGTGCGGCACCGTGGCCCTGAAGGGCGGGGATCTGCACATAGACTGGACGGACGGCGGCAACGTGCTCATGACGGGGCCTGCCGAGGAGGCGTTCGTTGGCACGCTTGAAGCCTAGGCCGTTGCACGAAAGGGGAGTGCGGATTTGACGGCATACCCTGACGACGTCGTCTTGAAGGGCCATGCGACCTCCGTTGCGCCGCGCAGGGAGAAGGCCGTCCTCGTAGGCATAGACAGGCCGGGTGCCGCGTGGAGCCTCGAGTCGTCGCTCGCCGAGCTCGAAAGGCTTGCATTCACCGCAGGAGCCGACGTCGTGTCGAAGGTCACGCAGAGGATGACCAGCCCCAACCCTGCCACGTTCATCGGAAGCGGCAAGGTGCAGGAGCTGAGAGAGGCTGCAATCGCATGCGACGCCGACCTGGTGGTGTTCGACGACGAGCTCACGCCTTCGCAGCAATCCAACCTCGAGCGGGCGATGCCCGAGTCGATGAAGGTCATAGACCGCACGGCGCTAATCCTCGACATCTTTGCGTTGCATGCGAAGTCGAAGGAGGGCCGCCTTCAGGTGAGGCTGGCGCAGAACCAGTACCTTTATCCCCGGCTGCGCGGCATGTGGGCCCACCTGGCGTCCAACAGGATGGGCGGCGGCGTCGGGTCCAGGTTCGGCGAGGGTGAAAGCCAGCTGGAGGTGGACAGGCGCATCGTTCGCAACAGGATCACCAGCATCAGGCGCGAGCTCAAGAACCTGGCGAAGGTGAGGGGACAGCAGCGCAGCAGCCGCTACGAAAGCGGAGTGTTCAAGGTCGCGCTGGTAGGCTACACGAACGCTGGGAAGTCGAGCCTTCTGAACGCCCTCTGCGAGGCCGACGTCTACAGCGACGACCTTCTTTTCGCCACGCTAGATTCGACGACCAGGAGGCTGATGCTCCCCGAGGGGCGCGAGGTGACGCTTACCGACACCGTCGGGTTCATACAGAAGCTTCCCACGACGCTCGTAGAGGCCTTCAGGGCGACGCTTGACGAGATATCAGGGGCCGACCTTCTTCTGCATGTCGTAGACGTCTCGTCCGACGACTATCTTCGGCAGATCGATTCGGTCAACGACGTGCTGCGGCAGATAGGGGCCACCGACACTCCCTGCATGCTCGTGTTCAACAAGTCCGACCTGTTGGAAGAAGACGTTCTAGACGCGATGATGCGCCGCTACGAGGACGCATACTTCACCTCGTCGCTCACGGGGTTCGGGTCCGACGCCCTGATCGAATCGGTTTCGCGCGCGGCCGCAAGCAAGGACGCCGTGGTCTCGATGCTGCTTCCGTTCGACAGGGGAGATTTGGCTTCGCTTGCCCACAGGAAGTGCCGGATAGTCGCGGAGCGGTACACCGAAGAGGGGATAGAGATGACGGTGCGCGTGCCGCACGAGCTTATCGACAGGTTCTCGCCATACTCGGTCTGACCCTTCAGGGCCCTTGCTGGAATTGCGTTCCGCCGCGCAGCGGCGGTTAGATGCGCCTGAACACGGCGACGACGATTCCGCAAATGGAGCAGTCGTCGACCACGATCGGGTCCATCGAGGAGTTCTCGGGCTGAAGCCTTATGGAGTTGCGTTCCTTGTAGAAGCGCTTCACCGTAGCGCCGTCGTCGACGATTGCGACGACTATGTCGCCGTTGTTCGCGACAGGCTGTTCCCTGACGACCACGTAGTCGCCGTCGTTGATTCCTGCTTCGATCATGGAGTCGCCTCTGACGGAAAGCATGAACGAAGGGGCGTCTCCGACGATTTCGGTGGGAAGGAACATGGTGTCCGTTATGTTCTCCTCGGCCAGGATGGGTTCGCCTGCTGCAACGTTGCCTACCAGCGGGACGCCGACCATGCTGCCGAACTCGGGCCTGATGATGTTGGAGGCGCCCTCGCCGTCAAGCGAGTACGAAAGCGAGATGGACCTTGACTTCAAAGGATCGCGCTTTATCAGCCCCTTCTCTTCGAGAGCTTTGAGATGCACATGGACGGTGGAAGGGGAGGACAGCCCGAGGTCTTGGCAGACTTCCCTGACGGTTGGGCCGTAGCCCTTCTCGCGGATGTGCTTCTCGATGTCGTCGAGCACGGCCTGCTGCCGCTTGGTGACCTTGGTGCTCATTATGCCTCCGATGGACGCCGATAGTGTACCTTTGTTCGATATTTAATCACGAACAAAGGTTCTATGCAAGAAGTATTTCGACGCTTGATGTCTTATTGAATGCAACATATGGGCATCAAAACAAGAAAGCGCAGCGTCAAGAGTTGCCGAATTGAACGAAACACAACATATAGTATGATGTAATCAACCGAAAAACGGAGGTTTCCATGAAGTGCCCATCCTGCGAACACGAGGACTCGAAGGTAATAGACTCGAGGTCTGCCGAAGATGGAATGGCGATAAGAAGAAGACGCGAGTGCCTCGAATGCGGCCATAGGTTCACCACGTACGAGCGCCTAGGCGAGCGGCCTGTGATCGTCATAAAGTCAGACGGGTCGTCCGAGGCGTTCGACCGAGAGAAGCTCTTGCGCGGCCTGCTGATAGCCTGCGCGAAGAGACCCGTCACGCACGAGCAGATGGATTCCCTGATAACCGACATCGAGACCACGCTTCGTGCGAGCTCGTCTGGCGAGGTGGTATCGAAGGAGCTTGGCGAGATGGTGCTTTCCAGGCTCGCCAGCATAGACGACGTGGCATACATCCGGTTCGCGAGCGTGTACAAGGACTTCAAGAGCGTCGAGGAGTTCTCGCAGGCCCTTGCGGACGTGTAGGAACGCCATGGAAGTCGAATACTCTGCCTTAGAGGGGTTCCAGGGCTCGCTTGAATACGCCCACGAGGGCGACGCCGGCTTCGACCTAAGGGCCGCGCAGTCCCTCACGTTGGATCCCCTCGAGCGGGCGACGGTGAGGTGTGGCTTCTCGATCGCCATACCCGAAGGCCATGCGGGTCTTGTCATTCCCAGGAGCGGTCTTGCCTCGCGGAACGGCATAACCGTGTTGAACGCGCCAGGACTCGTGGACAGCGGATACCGTGGCGAAGTGATGGTCATCCTTCTTAACACCGACCCCAAGTCGGCCTTCGAGGTGAAGGAAGGCGACAGGATCGCGCAGATGGCCATAGTTGCGATGCCGCAGGTGTCGCTGGTCGAATGCAGCGCCCTTGGAACCACCGAGCGCGGTGCGCACGGATTCGGAAGCAGCGGAACCAGATGAGTGGAACGAACCAGACGAACGGAGCCGACCCAATGTCCGAGGAGGAACGCCAACAGCTGAAGCTGCAGCGCATGAAGACGTGCCAGACGCTTATCACCGTCGCCTTGATCGGCGCTCCCGTGTCGCTCCTCATCGGAGGAGTCGCGTTGAGCATCGCGTCGCTTGTCTGCGCCATAATAGATTTCGCCAGGATGCGCAAGACCATGGAGCCGTCGGACGGTCCAGGCAGCCTCGCACGCACGCTCTATGTGCAGTCGATCGTAGCGCTGGTTGCATCGTGTGCCGCAACGTGCCTGAATGCCATCGCGTTCGTCTTCATGTTCGGGGCCGTTTCGCAGGCGTTGCAGACCGGTGACTTCTCGAACCTGTTCGAAACGTTCGGCGGCTCCTCCGCATCGGGATCGTCGTCCAGCGGGTCGGTCTGGGACTAGGCTTCTCATATGCTTCTTCCTTGGCGCCACTTCCACCTGGAAGCATCTTCCTATATAAAACTACGATAATATATGTTATGTAAAGTAGATATAGTGCCAGCTAGAGGACGCTTTTTGCATACATATATATGCTTGTCGGAAGGAATCTTGCGCCAAGCGTCGTCAGTGCTTCCCGCTTTCGCGGTCTACGAAAGGATGCCGCGACCTCATTCCGTGGCGCGCTGGAATTATCCTGAACTCTTCGAAGCGAAGCCCGTTGCTTCTCAGTGCGAACTGCAGAAGCTCCCTGTGCGCATCCAGCTCGGAACGCACCAGCGCGTCGTCGACGCACACCTCGCACACGACGTAGTCGGCGTCTGCCGGGAAGCCCTTCTTGGGAAGTTCGTCCACCCTCACGTAGAACGCGTTCGTGTGGGCCAGTATCAGCCCGCTTGCTTCTGCGTCCTTCCAGATCGACTCGACGGCTTGCCTGTACTTCGCGTTGTTCGCGGCTATCTGGAGCAGCTTCGCGGAATCGGCGTCTAGCGATTCCATCAGTTGCTCTATACAATTGGATAGGCTCTTCAATGCTCTCCGTCGATTCGCGCGGCGGGGTTTTCATCGTCCCCGACATGATTGGCACAGGTTTGGAACACAGCAAGTTTACCTTTAAGACGGCGTTGCAGCTAGCGGCGCCCCATACGTGGTCGGCTTCGATCCTTCCCGTGCTGCTCGCCTCGTCATGCGCCTTGGCCGCAACTGGGCGGGTCTTCCCTCCCCTTGTTCTCGTCCTCTTGCTCATATGCGTGCTCATGCAGTCGTCCGTGAACGCTTTGAACGACTACTTCGACTTCGTCAAGGGCGCCGATTCCGAGGACGACAACCTTGAGGCAGACGACGCCGTCCTTCTGTATTCCAACATCACTCCGAAGGCTGCGAGGAA
Organism: uncultured Eggerthellaceae bacterium; assembly: GCA_965147515.1. GTDB lineage: Bacteria > Actinomycetota > Coriobacteriia > Coriobacteriales > Eggerthellaceae > MGBC163016. The sequence continues at coordinate 4,761 of CBCTKQ010000100.1, forward strand.
TTACGCGCTAGGGCTCCTTTTGGCGGCCTTCGCAATGGGCGTGTACGTGATCTGCGTCGCAGGCTGGGTTCCGCTGGCTTTCGCCTGCGCAGGCGCGCTCGTTCTGTTCCTGTACTCCGGCGGAAGGACGCCGATATCATACCTTCCCATAGGGGAGCTTGTAAGCGGCGTGGTGATGGGCGAGCTCATGACGCTCGCGTGCTTCTACTCGTTGACGCTATCGTTGAGCTGGGAGGTGGCCGTCTGGGCGGTTCCTTTGGCTGTCCAGATCGGCCTCATCATGATGACGAACAACACCTGCGACATCGAGAAGGACGCCTGCGCCGGAAGAAGAACGCTTCCCGTGCTGCTGGGACGCGAAAGGTCCGTCGTCCTCTATCGTGCGCTTGTCCTTGTCGACTACGCGTGCATCGCAGCCATCGTCGTCGCATGGTTCGCCTCGGGTGCGGTCATGTTGCCGTTCTTGGTGCTCCTCAGCCTGCCTCTGGCCATGAACATATGGAAGTGCCCGCTCGACCAGGCCTCCAGGGTCGGTGCCATGTCGCTCGCCACGAGCTTCAACGCCTACGTGGGCTGCATGTACTGCGTCTGCATCATCGCATCGTCCATTTAGGCAAAGACTTCCGGCTAGTCGCGTCCCGCGCATGCCTACTCGAAATCCTTGTGAGGCGCTGCGGGAATCGGACAGGGCGTATAAAGCGAAGATTCAACTTAGCTCAAGATGGTTTCTGGTAGCCGCAGCTATTAGCATTTTGTCTGCTCTTCGCCATAAGTCCTGTCCGATTCCCGCAAAGACGCGCCGAACCGGATGAGAGAGGCACGCGCGGGACGCAACGTCCTCGTTCCTTACTCGTAGGCGATCGAGACGACTCCTTCGTACTTCTCCCTCATCGACGCAGGGTCAAAATGCTCAAGGAGCCGTTCGGGGGTCGTGGGGGCGTCTTCGGGCTGAAGGCCGCCAACGTAGGCGACGTGTCCAAGCACGTCCTGAGGGCTTCCATAGGCCGACAGAAGCTCGTCCATCGCCGCGTCCTTGTTCCTTTTCGCACGCCGCCTTCCGTCCTGTGCGCAGAACAGCGGGAAATGGGCGTATTGCGGCGTTTCAAGCCCCAGCAGGCGCTGCAGGTGGATCTGCTGCGGAGTGGACACGATAAGGTCGTATCCGCGTGCGACGCAGTTCACGCCCTGGGCTGCGTCGTCCACCACCACGGCAAGCTGGTAGGCGAATCCGCCGTCGGACCGCCTGACGATGAAGTCTCCGCATTCGGAGTCGAGCTTCTGCGTGAAAGGTCCCTGGTACAGGTCGTCGAACCCAACGGTTTCCGAGGGCATCGCAAGCCTTTGCGAAGGCCTTCTGCCCTCTTCTTCCAGCCGTGCGTCGAGCACCTTGCGCTCGTCGGCGGACAGCTTCCTGCACCGGCCGCCGTAGACGGCCTTCTCGCCCATGCCATGGGGCGCCGACTGCGCGTTGATCTCGGCGCGCGAGCAGTAGCAAGGATACGTCAGGCCTGCCTGCCTCAGCTTCTCGAAGGCGTCCATGTACGCCTCTTGGCGGTCGTGCTGATAGAAGGGCCCGTCGTCCCAGACCAGTCCCAATGCCTCGAAGTCGCGCATCGCGGCGTCGGCGAACTCCTTGCGCGAACGG
>CBCTKQ010000101.1:0-6238 GCA_965147515.1 uncultured Eggerthellaceae bacterium
AACCGGTGACCTCTTCGTTACCAACGAAGTGCTCTACCGACTGAGCTACACAGGCGAAATGGTGGGCGCGCTAGGATTCGAACCTAGGTAGGCAGAGCCAACGGGTTTACAGCCCGTCCCCTTTAACCACTCGGGCACACGCCCATTCGATTCCATGGACCTCGCCCGCAGGCGAAGCCAGGCAATCCAACGGAAGCTATCATGTGTAGTTATCAAGCTGCCACTTGGCCGCCCGACGACGGGCGAAAGCCAAGCGAAAAAGAATTCTAGAGCACGGAAAACCACGTGTCAACACTTTACACGCCACCGGGCGTATCTACATCCATACCGCTCCGTCAACGGTTCGGAAACGAACCCATAGCGGGAGATTCTCCGTATTTCTCCCACCTCCTGCGCGCCGTTTCGGCGATATAACTTCCTATTGGCATACAAAAGCAACACAAGGGGGCTGGACCGATGTTCAAGGCCACGGAAATCAAGCAGGGAATCTACTGGGTGGGCGCGCTTGAATGGGAAGAGCGCTACATACACGGCGTGTCGATGCCTCTAGGATCCACGAACAACGCGTATCTGGTCCTTGACGACAAGGTGGTGCTGGTCGACACGTGCATCGAGTCGCACGCACCCGAGCTGCTGGAGCGCATATCCGACGTCATAGACCCCGCTCGCATAGACTACGTGGTCTCCAACCACAGCGAGAAGGACCATGCAGGGTCAATAAGGCTCGTGCTCGAGGCGGCGCCGAACGCCAAGGTCGTCACCAGCGCCCCCAAAGGGCATGCGATCCTGCAGACCTACCTCCCCTCCGACACCGAGTTCGTTCCCATGAAGGACGGCGACGAGCTGAGCATCGGGAAACGGACGCTTCGTTTCATCCACACGCCCATGGTGCACTGGCCCGACAACATGGTCACCTACTGCCGCGAGGACTCCATCCTCTTCTCGAATGACGCGTTCGGGCAGTTCATCGCCACCAGTAAAAGGTTCGACGACGAAGTGCACATGGACACCGTGCTGTCGTGCGCGAAGAAGTACTTCGCCAACATCCTGACTCCGTACGTGAAGCAGACCGCAAAGGCAGTGCAGGCGGTGCGCGGGCTTGACCTTGAGATGATATGCCCCGCCCATGGTGTCATATGGCGCTCGAACATCGGGAAGATCCTGGGGCTGTACGAGAAGCTATGCCGTTGCGAGCCCGACGGGTCGGCAATCGTGGTATACAGCAGCATGTACGGGTCCACCGAGCGCATGGCTCTCGCCATCACCGAGGCGTTCATGAGCAAGGGAGTGCGCGTGCGTTGCTGCGACATCGACGTGACGGACATGTCGGACGTAATGACGGACATCTTCTTCGCGAAGTACGTCGCAGTAGGCTCCCCCACCCACAACAACACCGTGTTGCCAACGATAGGCGCGTTCCTCACCTACCTGAAGGGATTGGCCCCGAAGGGACGCATCGGGGTCAGCTTCGGGTCGTACGGATGGGTGCAGGCCGCTCAGAAGGAGATATCGGAAGTAATGCAGAAGGCCGGGTTCGTCATGCCGTTGGACCCTGCAGCTGAAGCCTGGAACGACACGCCAGCCGGCGAAGAGGAATTGTTCGAGGCCATCTGCCGATTGGTCGACGAACAACGGTAGGCCTCTGGGGTCTTTGCGAAGTTCGTCGTAGGCGGGCATCCGGGCTTGATGCCCGCATCCACACCCCCATGCGTGATAATTGCTGCAAACAAAAAAGCGCTCCCGAAAGGAAGCGCTTTCTAGTTTTGCTGTTTTTCTTCAACTAGTATCTCGTGTACCACATGCCCTTTTGTATAGAGGAGTAGCAAACTGTTTGGCCTTCTTGCGGCGCATGAATCATTGTTCCAGGACTAACGAAAATACCAACGTGGCCGGGACCACAGCATATATCCCCTGGCTGAGGATTGGAGACACGTGTCATGGCGCCGAAACTTCCAGACACACCGATTCTCTTGTGCTGGCCAGTCAGCGCATAGCTTACCAAGCCAGAACAATCATAGGCATCTGGCCCAACCGCGCCACTCCTATAAGGTTTCCCAATTGCGCCCGCAGCACGATTCACCACAATAGAACCGCTCACGGAAGGCACCTTGTCGTTGTTGTAACTTCCGCCACCATTGCTGCCAGGCTTCTTGTTGCCATTTCCACTGGCTTGCATCTGCTGTTGTTCGCGAATAGCAGCTGCACGGTCTGCTTCTTCCGAAGCTTTCTTCTCTTGCTCAAGCAGCGCGGCAGCTTCAGCGCTTAGTGAATTGTAGGAAGCCTCATACTCATCTAGAAGAGCTTGAGCGTCGTTTTTGATGGTCTCGGCTTTTTGAGCCTCTGAGGCTGCTACCTCTTTTTCTTGCTCAACAACAGCCTTTTGCTCCTGAACCTCGGCGCGAAGCGTCTTGGTCTGTTCGACCATCTCCGCGTCGTCCTCGTTCATGTTGTTGAGAATGCTCCAGTTGTTGGTGAAAGCCTGGAACGAGGTGGCCCCTAGCAGCAAGTCGAGGAACGAAGCAGAACCCGACCGATACATGCTGCGGGCACGGGTGCCCAGCTGTTCCTGAAGGTCGCCAATCTGTTCGCTTGCCTCGTCAATTCGACCCTGAGCCTCATCGATCTTTTGCTGAGCCTCATCTTCCGCGCTCTTGGCGAGCTCAGAGTTTCGAGATGCTTCGCCAAGCTGAGACTCCATCATTTTTACTTTGCTTAGGGCTGCCTCCGCCTGGGCCTTCTTCTCGGCCGCGGTGACTGCGTATGCATCAAGGGGATTCGTTGCCGTGAGGGCGGTTGCTGCGCCAATGGTTGCTGCGGCGCCTACGAATGCACGTCTGCTGAGTGCAAGGTTCTGCTCGCTCTTCAAAATGGGTTACCTCCCGGATTGAGCATATGTCGTGATTGCAAACATGTGCATACATGATAGCACGAACGAAATGGCCTGCAAAACGCATGTGCAGATTCGAAGAAGTCCCCCGTTCAACGCTCCGGAGCTGAAAGCCTAGTCAGCGGAAGGCTTCCTGCGTTCGACGAAGTAGATGCGGTACCACATGAGGAACATCCAGACGATCCAGATCTTGCGGCTGCGGTCGGCGCCCGCCTTGTGCTCGTCAAGGATGCGCAGAAGCTCGTCGGTGTCGAAGAACTGCTCGGCCTCAGGCCCGGTGAACCATTCCTTCACCTGGTCGTAGTACCTGTCCTCGCGCAACCACTTCACTATGGGGACGGGAAAGCCCAACTTCTCCTTGCGCGCCCAGTCCTTGGGGATGGCGCGCTCGGCGGCCTCGCGCAGCGTGACCTTGGTCTCATGTTCGGTGACGCGCAATGGCGTGGGAATGGTGCGGGCCACGTCGAACACGCCCTTGTCCAAGAACGGCACGCGGCTCTCAAGCGAGTGGGCCATGGACATCTTGTCGGTCTTCAGCAGGATGTCGCCCACCAGCCAGAAGAACTGGTCGACGTACTGCATCTGCGTGACCTGGTCGTAGCTGGAAGCCTCGGCGTACGCAGCAGAAGTGACCGCCTGAGGCATGCGTGCGCCCTGCGATCCCTTGAGGACGCGCGATCGCTCCTCAGGGGTGAAGGCGACGCCATTCGCGTTGGTGTAGTACCACTCGCTGACTGTCTCGCTGGCGCGCTCCAGGTAGTTCGCGCCACGCACGCCCAGCTTGCGCAGAAGCTTCGAAGCTCCCCTCAGCAGGGGCTTGGGGCACCAGTCCAGCTTCCCGCTGTCGAGAGGTGCCTGGTATATCTTGTAGCCGCCGAAGAACTCGTCTGCCCCCTCGCCCGAGAGCACCGCCTTCACCTGCTCGGCTGCAAGTTTGTCTACGAAGTACAGCGCGACGGCCGAGGGGTCGGCCGACGGCTCGTCCATGTGCCATTGCACGAGCGGAAGCGACTTCCAGTACTCCTCTTCGCCGATGTGGTGGCTGTAGTTCTCCACTCCCAGCTCGTCGGCGAGCTCCTTCGCCCACGATATCTCGTCGCGTTCGCCCTTCTGGGAACCGTACTCGGCGAACCCCACGGTGAACGTCTTGATGTCAGGGTTCTCCTCGGCTAGGCATGCGGCCATGTAGCTGGAGTCGATCCCGCTGGACAGGAAGCTGCCGACCTCGACGTCCGCGACGTTGTGGTAGCGCACGCTGACATGCATCTCGGAGTCGATGTCGTCGACGGTCTGCTGCCTCGAGCGCGCATCGTCCTCATCGAATTCCGGCTTCCAATAGCGCCTGGTCTGCATGGAACCGTCGGCCTTGACGCGCATGCAGTGCGCCGGCGCAAGCTTGAAGATTCCCTTGAAGAACGTCTCGTCGAGTGCGCTGAACTGGAAGCATAGGTATTGCTGGAGCGCCTCCGTGTTCAGCTCGCGCTCGTAGGCCGGGTGCTCAAGGATGCACTTGATTTCCGAAGCGAACACGAACTGCGTGCCCTGCATCGTGTAGTAGAAGGGTTTGATCCCGAAGAAGTCACGCGCGCAGAAGAGCTCGCGCTTGGCAAGGTCCCAGATGGCGAAGGCGAACATGCCCCTCACCTTCTGCAGGACTTCCTCGCCCCATGCGATATAGCCGACCAGCAAGGCCTCGGTGTCAGACTTCGTCTGCAGCCTCCAGCCTTCTTCGACAAGCCGGTCGGATATCTCCCGGTAGTTGTATATCTCGCCGTTGAACACGATGGCGTAGTCGCCCGTGGCGAGCATCTGCTCCTCGGTTCCGCAGGGAGTGCCGTCCTTGCGATAGGACGGGGAGGTTATGCGCGCCTCGCGATCGCCCGTCGAGCGCACCATTGGCTGGTTGCCAGCCTCCAGATCGATGAGGGAGAGGCGCCTGTGCCCCAGCGCGATGCCGTCTGCGACGTAGAAGCCCTCGCCGTCGGGCCCGCGATGGGCCATGACGTCGCACATGGATTCGAGGACGGCACGGGAGCCCTCCCCTGCTTCGGTGAAGCCGCAGATTCCGCACATGCCGGGCTAGTACCTCGTGTATATCATGCCAGACTGGACGGGGCCTATCTTGACGTTCTCGCCCGCCTGCGGCGCATGGATCATCTGGTTGTTGCCGATGTATATGCCGCAGTGATGGCTGTTGCAGCAGATGTCGCCCGGCTGCGGGTTGCCTACGCGCGGCCACCTGGTGAAAGAGCTGGCGGTGCCAAGGCGCTTGCCGTAGACTCCGCTGAGGCAGAAGCTCACGAGGCCGGAGCAGTCGAAGCTTCCCGGACCGCACGCGCCCCACACGTACGGCTTGCCGATCTCGCCATAGGCGCGGGTGACGGCAGTGCCTCCGACCGTCTGGGGGTAGTTGTCGCCGTCCCTGTGGTTCTGGCGCTCGCGTTCGCGCTCCTGCTCGGCGCGTCGGCGTTCGGCTTCCTCTGCGGCCTTCCTTTCGGCCTCGAGAAGCGCTGCCGCCTCGGTGCTGAGCTGCTGGTAGCTGGACTCGTATTCGTCGACGAGGCCCTGCGTTTCGGCGACGATCTGCTCGGCGCGGGCCTCCTCTTCTGCCGCGACCTTCTCCTCGGCCTCGAAGACTTCCTTCTGCTGCTGCACGTCGGCCCGCAGCTCCTTGGTCTGCTCGACCATCTGGCTGTCGTTCTCGTTCATGTCATTGAGAACGTCCCAGTTTGTGGTGAACGCCTGGAACGTTGTGGCGCCGAGCAGCATGTCGATGAACGACGAAGACCCTGAACGGTACATGTTGCGGGCGCGCACGCCAAGCTGTTCCTGAAGGTCGGAGATCTGCTCGGACGCCTCGTCGATCCTGTTCTGGGCGTCCTCCATCTTGGCCTGCGCCTCTTCGCGGCGGCCCATGGCCTCCTCATAGGAAGCAGAGGCCTCCTGGAGCTTCGACTGCATGGCGTTGAGCTTGGCCATCATGGCCTCGGCTTCGGCCTTCTTCTCGGCCGCCGTGACTGCATGTGCCTGGATGGAATCGGCCGCGCCGAGCGCAATTGCCGCAGTTGCGGTGGCTGCGCAGCCTACGAAGGCACGTCTGCTTAGTGTGTTTTGCTCGCCCATTGGGAAACTGCCTCTCTGTTTGAGCATATGCTTCGTTTTTGCAAACATGGGCGTCAACTATAACACTATGGCTGCTTTCCTCAAAATCAGGCGGCCTTCGGGCACAAATTTTCTGCACATAGGCACATTGCGCATGCCGCAATGTGAGTCAAGGAGTCAAGGAGTCAAGGGGACGGTTCTAATGACTCACATTCTTTTGAACATGCATCTACAGGATACGGCGTAAGA
>CBCTKQ010000102.1:0-6128 GCA_965147515.1 uncultured Eggerthellaceae bacterium
GCCAGCGCCTCACCCGAGGCTCCACCGTCTTCGAGCGCGCCGCCCGCGGACGCCGCCAGAGAAGACGTCTGCGAAAGCAGCGACTGCATCGTGGACATCAGCTTCGAGTACGACCCTACGACCGACGCCGTGTCGGACACCGACGACGACACGCTTCGCATGTGGGCCGAAAGCGCCGGAAGCGTACCTGCCAACTGCGCGTCGTCGGCGTAGTTCGACATGCCTTGCGCCAGTCCCAGCGCGATTTCGGACAGGGTTTCGACGAACACCTTGTTCACCTGGTAGGACACCGAGTCGGCCCCCTTGTCGGTGATCTTCGGGGCAATGGCGCTCTTCTTCTCGTTGGAGTAGTACACGATGGACGCGTGCTCGGAGCCTTCGGAATAGAACGTCAGCATGTCCTGGCTGAAGGCGGCCGGTATTACGACCGCCGCATAGTAGCGGCCCGAGTTCGCGCCATCCACTGCGTCCTCGGCGTCGGTGAACACCCAGTCTATGTCCTCGTTCGCACGCAGGGCCGACAGCACCTGCTCGCCCACATTCACGCTTATCGGCACCAGGTCGCTCTTGTAGCCCTCATCCTCGCTGGCGACCGCCACCTTCAGGTTCCCTGTGTTGTCGAACACGTTCCAGCACGCCAGCACGTTGTACCACGCGAAGATGCACGGCACCACCACAAGGCCCAGCGTGATGATGGTGCTGACGACGTTCTTGAACATCCGCTTCATGTCCTCGCGGAAGAGGATGGCGACGTTACTCATGGCCGCCGCCCTTGTCGCCGGCGCTGGCGTTGCCGCTGCCCTTGCCGCCCTTGCCGCCCTTCCTGGCGCGGCTAGAGACCAGCTTCATCAGCCGGTCGCCCGCCATGTTGCCCAGCTTCATCTGCCTTCGGAAGCTGAACCTGAGGGTTTCCAGCACCACGAGGAACACGAACACGGCCACCACCCAGCAAAGCCACACCGTGAGCAGCACGACCTTTACCGTGGGGGTCAGCGCGAACACCGTCACCAACGCCACAGGCACCAGGATGGACAGAACGATCGACGCCTTTATAAGCTTCGGATACAGCTTCTCGAACCTCTCGTAGCGCGCGATGGCGCTGGCGCGGAACTCCTCCTGGTCGGACAGCAGCCGCACAAGCTGCGAGGTGCGGTACCGTCGCGTGGGCATCTCCACCTTCTCGCCGTTGTATATGCCGCTCTGGCGCACCTGGCTGGCCACCATGCGGTTCACGCTGCCCGCAAGCGGGCGCACCAGGATCCCGAACAGCATGGCCAGAAGGAACATGAATCCGAGCATCCCCAAGGCCTCGGCGTAGTGCGTTCCGTAGAACCCGAAGATGGACTCGCGCATCGCGCTTATCCCGTAGGTGAACGGCAGGATGGGGTACACGGCCTGGAAGAATTCCGACGTCATCTCGATGGGGTAAAGCCCCGTTGCGCCGGGGATCTGCGCGAAAACCAGCACGATGCAGATGCCCTTGCCGATGTGTTGCAGCGTTACCGACAGCGCGTAGATGATGCTGAGGTAGGAAAGCGAGGCCACGGCCGAGGCGAAGAACAGCGCCGGCGGACTTGCGGCCTCCACCCCTATGGCAAGCACTCCCGCCACGCAGATGACGGCCTGCAGCACCGCCAGGATCGCAAACAGCAGGAAGCGCCCCATGTAGCGCTGCGTGAGAGTGAGGTCGTCTATTCCTTCGCCATCGACCTCCTGGCGCATGATGACCAACAGCATGAACGCGCCTATCCAGAACGTGAGGTTCATGAAAAGCGGGGCCATGGCCGACCCGTAGGCGTTCAGGCTGTACATCTGCTCGGTGACGACCTCGGTGGGCGACCCCATGAACGAGGCTATGCGCTCGGCGTCGAGGCCGTCGGGGCCCAGCAGCTTGCCGAACGTGTCGGCCTCTGAAAGCGAAACCAGGTCGGTCCTTATCCCGTCCATCCCGGCATAGGCGCCGCCCAGCAGGCCTTCGGTCTGCGACAGGGCGCCTATGGCGGCGTCCAGCACGCCGTCCAGCTCGTCGAGCGCAACCCCCAGCTCGCCTACCATGGCCTGTTGGCCCGATATGGCCCCCGCAAGCTGGCCCGACGCCGAGCTCAGGGCGAACAGGGCGTTTCCCGCGGCCGGAAGCAAGGCGTCGTCTAGGACCTTCGACACGCTTTCCGCCTGTTGCTTCAGCTTCTCGTATTCCTCGGGAGGAATGAAGCCCTCAAGGGCGGCGAGCGCCTGCAATATCGCCGCATGCGCCTCCATCGCCGCGTTCGAGAAGTCCGACATCTCGTCAGCGGCCGTCTTCGCAGCGTCTTGCAGGCGGGGAAGCTCGGCCGCCAGGCCATCCAGCTGGGAACGCGCCTGCGATAGCGTGCCCTGTGCCGAGGAAACGCCCGACTTCGCCGACGTCGCGCCCTGCCTGACGCTTTCCATCGATGCCTTGGCGTCGGATATCTTCGCCATGGCCTCGTCGGCCTTGTCCAATGCGGCGGACGTCCCGGCATTCACCTTCTCCTTCGCGTCGCCCACGGCAGCGTCGATGGATTCGACGACCACGTCGCTCACGGTGGACACGAAGCTGGCGTTTATGGTCTCGTCGAGGGTGGTCGCGCCGGTGTCGGTTATCTTGGGCGCCACCGGCCCCGCCTTCTCGTTCACGTAGTATTCGATGTCGGGCTGCTCGGACTCGCCAGCCACGAGCCCGAGCAGGCTCTGCGAGAAGTTCTCGGGAATGACGAACACCGCGTAGCTGGCACCGGACTTCAGGTCGGCCATCGCGGAGTCGAAGTCTTGGAACCTCCAGCCCAGCTGGTCGTTCTCCTTCAGCTGGTCCACGATCATGTCGCCCACGTCGATGTCGCCCGTGAGTTCGGACGTCGCACCCGAGTCCTGGTTGACCACCCCCACCTGCAGGTTGCCGGTGTCTTCGTAGGGGTTCCAGAAGCCCAGCACGTTGTACCACGTGTAAACCGACGGAAGCACCAGCAGCGCCAGCACCACCACTAGGGCCGCCGGGGTCTTCAGCAGGCGCAGGATGTCGCGGCGCAGCACGCGCATGACGTTCCTCATGCCGCACCACCCCTAAGAAGCGCGGAATATTCCACGCACACGGCCTCGGCGACCCGCAGGCCGTCCACGGCCGCGCTGGTTATGCCGCCGGCGTACCCGGCGCCTTCGCCCGCAGGGTACACGCCTGGGACGGATATCGACTGCATGGATGCCCTGTCGCGCACCATGCGCACCGGCGACGAGCTGCGCGCCTCCACCCCGGTAAGCACGGCCTCGGGGTCGTCGAAGCCCTTGAGCTTGCGCCCGAGCGCAGGCAACGCCTCGCGAATGGAATCGGCCACGAAGCCGGGAAGGCACTTGCCCAGGTCGTCCCATGTCACGCCTCGCGGGTACGACGGCGAGACCTTCGCGCTGACCAAACCCGACTTCCCCGCCAGGAGGTCACCGACCGTTTGCGCGGGTGCGCGGTAGTCGGAGCCCGACGCACCGCGGCCCAGCTCGAAGGCTGCCGCCTCCATCCGCTGCTGCAGGCGCACGCCCTCGAACACGTCGTCGCCCGGAAGGTCGCGTGGTTCGACGCCGGCCAGAAGGGCGCTGTTGGCGTTCGTGCCGCTGCGGGCGCTGTCGCTCATGCCGTTCACGCACACGCCCCCATGCTCGCTGGACGCTGCCACCACGGTGCCTCCGGGACACATGCAGAACGTGTACACCCCGCGGCCGTCGGGGTTGTGGACCGCAAGCTTGTAGTCGGCGGGTCCCAAAGCCGGATGCCCTGCCGCGCGGCCATACTGCGCTTCGTCGATGTCGGACTGCAGGTGCTCTATGCGCATGCCGACGGCGAAGGGCTTGCGTTCCATATGCAACCCGGCGTCGCGAAGCGCCTGGAATGTGTCGCGCGCCGAATGGCCTATCGCCAGGACCAAGGCATGCGTGCGCAGCTGGAAGGACTCGCCGGTGTGAACGTCCTCGAAGCGGGCCGTTATGCAGGGAAGGCCGGGCGCACCGGGCGTCGAGGCGCCGCATTCCGGCCCATCGGCATGGGCGCCCCCGCCTTCATAGGCTGTCGCCTGCACGGACACGAGCCGCGTGCAGAATGCGAACCGACCGCCTTCGCGCTCTATCCTCTTGCGAATGTTACGAACCACGCCAGGAAGCAGGTCGGTGCCAATGTGAGGCTTGGCGTCCACCAGCAGGTCCGCAGGTGCACCCGCTTCCACGAACGCCTCGAGCACGTGCCTTATGTGCGGGCTCTTCGTGCCCGTGTTCAGCTTGCCGTCCGAAAAAGTGCCTGCGCCGCCTTCTCCGAACTGCACGTTCGAGTCGGGGTCCAGCGCGCCGTCGGCGAAGAAAGCCTCCACGTCGGCCATGCGCTTTTCGACGGGCTTCCCACGTTCGACCACCAGCGGGGCCAGCCCGGAGGCGGCGAGGTACAAGGCACAGAACAGGCCTGCGGGGCCTGCGCCTACGACTATGGGGCTTGCGAACCCCTCGGCATCGCGCGCTCGGGACAGGTCGGGTATGTCTAGCGGAGGCGGAGGGACGTGTTCCTTGACTGTCACTCCCTTCGCTGGCGACAGCGCGTCCACAGACGGCACGTCGGCCACCACCGAAACCACGAAATGCACGTTCGACTTCTTGCGGGCATCGACGCTGCGACGCGCAAGCCTGAATTCCCCGGAGCCAGGTTCGGTGCCTTCGCTGGCCGCCCGAAGCGGGAAGCCGCAGGCTCGAGAGACCTCGGCCTCTAGCATCGTAAGGTTTTCGGGCAACATGGCGTCCAGCGACACCGGTATGTTCGCGAGTTCGACCTTCATCCCGCTACGACGCGCAGGCTCTCCCCGCCAGGATCCCGCTCGCGAAGGCCCAGTGGAGGTTGTACCCCCCGCAAGGGCCGTCGACGTCGAGCGCCTCGCCCACCACGTGCAGCCCCGGCACGTCACGCGATTCCAGCGTGGCAGGGTCGAAGCCTTCCACGCAGGCCCCGCCGCGCTGCACCTGGGCGTGTTCGACGTCGCCCGGACCTCTCACTTCGGCGCGGTAGTCCTTCAACGCGGACGTCATCCTGGCCGCAAGCTCGTCGGTGGCGGAAGCGTCCTCGCGTATCCCGCAGCGCTTCAGCAGGACGTCGGCCACCCTGGGGAGAACCATGCCGCGCAGGAATCCCGCGCAGTCGACGCCGCCCGGATAGGCGGCGGCCAGTTCTGCAAGGCGGTCTGCCGCGAAGGCCTGCACGTCGCCTGCGGCAACGAACGGAAGGAAGTCCACCGAAAGCTCGTCGCCAGGCTGCGCCAGGCGCGAAAGGTTGAACGTGCATATGCCCGACAGCCCGTACTTCCTGAACATCACCTCTCCGGACTCGCTGGCTATGGCCTCGCCGTCGCGCATCAGGGAAAGCGTCGCCTTCGCCCGTATGTTGTCAAGCTCGCGCACGTGCGTGACGTCGGTAGCCAACGGGCAGAGCACGGGGCGCTTCCGCGAGAATGCGATGCCGTGCGGAAGCAACGACTCGGCGACCGCCCCTCCGCAAGCGACTATGACGCGCTCGGCGCGGTGCAGCACCCCGTCGCGCGTGCGCAGGGTGAAATGGCCGCCTGGCTCGCGCGGAACGTCTATGCTCTCGATGCGGGAGTCCAGGTGCACGTTGGCGTTCGGCCCAAGCGAGCCGCGCAGCACGTCAAGCACCACCGAGGCCTTGTTGGCCAGCGGGTAAAGCCTGCCCTCGCCTTCCTCGCGGTAGAGCATGCCGAGCCGGCCGAAGAACGCCGCGACTCCGTTGGGATGCTTGCCTTTGGGGCATGCATCTTCGAAGGCGTCAAGGGCTGCGGAGACGAACCTGGGGTTTCGGTACTGCGCGCAGTCGATGCGCGAGTTGGTGAAGTTGCATCGGCCGTTGCCGGTGGCGAGGATGGGGCGTCCCACCCGGTCGGAGCATTCGAAGACGTCGATGGAGGCGGCGGACGCGTCGTCACGCGCCTCGGATGCAGCCACGGCGGCCGCAAGGCCGGAAGCGCCTGCCCCTATGATCGCAATCCTTTCCATGAACAACATGGTAACGCAAAAGAAAGGCCGCATTCGGCCTGCCCCGTCAACGTGAAGGCGTGTGTCGGGGGACGTTCACTTTT
>CBCTKQ010000103.1:0-6065 GCA_965147515.1 uncultured Eggerthellaceae bacterium
GACACGGTCACGCCCACCATCATGGGCGTCGTCAACGTCACGCCCGACTCGTTCAGCGACGGGGGCGACAACTACGACCCTGAGGCGGCCATAGCCACTGCCGTGCAGATGGCCAAGGACGGCGCGCTGATAATCGACGTCGGGGGCGAGTCCACGCGTCCCGGCGCAAGCCCCGTTTCCCCTGACGAGGAATGGCGCAGGGTGGGCCCTGCGATCGAGGCCCTTTCCAAGAAGGGCCTTTGCGTGTCGGTGGACACGCGCCACGCCCAGGTTGCGGAAAAGGCCATCGCGGCGGGCGCTACCATAGTCACCGACGTGTCCGGCTTCCACGACCCCGAGATGGTGAACGTTGTGCGCGGCGCGGACGTGGGGCTCGTGGTGATGCACATGCAGGGCGAGCCTTCCACCATGCAGGATGACCCGCACTACGGCGACGTGGTGTCCGAGGTGTGCGAATACCTGGGCGCCAGGGCGCGCGAGCTGTGCGATGCAGGCGTCTCGCGCAAGCGCATATGCCTCGACCCGGGCCCGGGCTTCGGCAAGACGCCCAAGCAGACCGTCGAGCTGATGCGAAACATCCACGAGGTGCGGCACCTGGGTTACCCTGTGATGGTTGCGGCGTCGCGCAAACGCTACGTGGCCTACGCCTACCACATCGACGACCCCGACCCCAAGGCGCGTGACGAGGCGTCCGCCCAGGAGGCGCTGCTTGCCTGCGAGCTGGGCGCGTCGGTTGTCCGCACGCACAACGTGAAGAAGACGGTCGAAGCGCTTTCGGGGCTTCGGCCCTACGTGCTTTTAGGCCTCGGGTCGAACGTGGCGCTCGTTGCCGAACCGGGCGAGGAAACCGAGGCGAAGATCGCCCAGATAAACCTGGCGGTCGCGTCGCTTTGCCAGCTTCCCGACTCGCAGCTTGTGGACATGTCGTCCTTCTACGAAAGCGAGCCTGCCTATTGCGCCGACCAGGATGACTTCGTGAACGCGGTGGTGCTCATGCGCAGCGGCATCCCGCCCAAGGAGATGCTTGCCTACCTGCACGCCATCGAGGCCAGGCTCGGGCGGGTGCGCGACGACGCAAACCCCAAAGGCCCGCGCACGATAGACATCGACATCCTGGACTACCAGCTGTACACGGCGATGTCCGACGAGCTCACGCTTCCGCACCCCGGCGTGGTCGAGCGCGACTTCGTCGTGAAGCCGCTGTGCGAGATACTTCCCAACCACGTGCTTGCGGACGGAAGCCGCGTCGGCGACATCCCCGAAGACAAGAGGGTGGGCCGCGCCTGGAAAGTGCGCGCTTGACGCTTCGCTTCGACATACGCGGGTATGACGAGCTGACATCCACCAACGACATGGTCAAGCAGGCCATGAGGGAAGGTGCTCCCGAAGGCCTGGTGGTTTGTGCGAAGGTGCAGACGGCAGGCTATGGACGCCGAGGCCATAAGTGGCAGAGCGGCGAGGGAAGCCTTTACATGTCCATCCTGCTGCGGCCTTGTGCTCTGGAACAGGGGACGGGTCTGGCGTTCCACGGCGTCCCGGATGGAACGTCAGACCCGTCCCCTGTTCCAGAACCTGCTGCATCTGGCCAACAGGCGTCGCGCATGGCGACGCTTCCGCTCATCGTGGCCCTTGCGGTGAGGCGCGCCATCGTGTCGTTCCTTCCCGCATGGCTGGCAGAAGAAGTGAAGGTCAAATGGCCCAACGACGTGGTCTTCGTCGAGGCGACCTCCGAAGGATTCGGGAAGATGTGCGGCATTTCCACCGAATGGAAGCAGGGCGCGGTTTGCGTGGGCATCGGCGTGAACGTCAGGCGTTCTGCTGGATGTATCAGAAGCGAACGTCCCCTGACGCCCGCCGAAATGCCCCCTCGCAACCATCCAACCTACATGGGCGACATCCTGGGCGAGGCCGAATGCCCCACGGTCACGCAGGTGCGCGACGCCGTGTTGCGCGAGTTCGCATGCGTCTACGGCGAATGGCTCGCCCATGGGTTTTCGGCCCTGCGCAGCGAATACATGCAACGTTTCGCCCTGCTTGGCGCCGAGGTGCGAATAGACGACGCGGCCGTGCTCGACGCGGGCGGCTCGGTCGTCGCGGACGGCATGCTCTGCTGCACGGTGGAAGGGGTCACCGACGACGGGATGCTGGTCGCAAGGCCTTGCGGTTCCGCCGTCTTGGCCAAGGTGGCTTCGGGAACGGTTACAATAGGTCACTTCCTGGAAAACGGCGAAGGGTTGGACCATGACTGACGAAACGGCAAGCACGGCAACACTGTCCGCCAGCCGCACGAAGGCGATCGCCTACGTTGGGCTGTCGGTGGCTATCATGGCGATCGGTTCGTGGGTCACGGTCCCGATAGGCCCCGTCCCCCTCACCCTTCAAATGTTCGTCATCCCGCTTCTGATCTGCGTGCTTCCCGCGAAGTGGGCCACCGCGGCGATCTTCGCCTTCATCGCGCTGGGCGGCCTTGGGGTGCCTCTGTTCTCGGGCTTCAAGGGCGGAATCGGCGCGCTGCTCGGCCCGACGGGCGGCTTCCTTCTGGGATATCTCGTCGCCGTACCCGCGGCCGCGTTCCTTCTGCAGGCAGCAAGCCGCAGGGTGCGCAGCAAGGCCGCGCTCTTCACATGCCAGCTAGTGGCCGGCATGCTGTTCACCCTCATCGCCTACGTGGGCGGCTGGCTTCAGTACGCGGCGGTCTCCGGCCTTGGCTTGCAGGCGGCCTTCGCGGTGTCGGTGGCGCCGTTCATCGTGCCCGACATCTTGAAGGTGCTCGTCGCCGTGGCCTGCGCTCAGCCCGTTCGCGCGGTCGTGAAGTAGGGGAGCGCCATGGCCATCAAGATCGACGACAGGCTCATCCGCGACGACGACGGCGAGATCAAGGTAGGTTCCGCCGAGAACGTGCGCATCAGCGAGGAAGAGGCGCGCAAGGTAGCGCTCTACGACAGCTTCCGCGACACGAACCGCATCCCGCAGGACCTTTACGCGGACGGCTCGGTGAAGCGCGGGCTGCGCAACGCCGACGGCACGGGCGTGCTGGCGGGCATCACCCAGATCAGCAACGTGCACGGCTACGAGATGCGCGATGGGCGCAAGGTTCCCATCGAAGGTTCCGTCACGCTTCGCGGATACAGGTTGAAGGACCTGCTCAGCGACATGTCGCCCGAACGCCGCTACAGCTTCGAGGAGGTGTGCTACCTGCTTCTCATGGGAAGCCTGCCCACGTCCGACGAGCTTGCGAAGTTCGTGGAAGTCATCGACGCGCAGCGCGAGCTCCCCGACGGGTTCACCGCCTCGATGATCATGCAGGGCGCTTCTCCCGATATAATGAACGTGATGGCGCGTTCGGTGCTTCAGCTCTACTCCTACGACCAGCATGCCGAGGAACGCACGCCCGAGCACGAGATACATACCGCGCTGTCGCTCATCAGCCGCCTCCCGCGCATCGCGGTGCTTTCCTACTACGCCAAGCGCGCCAACTTCAACCACGAGTCCATGATCATGCACAGGTTCATCGAAGGGCAGTCCACCTCCGAGACCATCCTGTCCATGCTTCGCCCCGACCGGCAGTTCACGCCCGACGAGGCGCGCATGCTCGACGTCATGCTGTGCCTTCATGCGGAACACGGCGGCGGCAACAACTCCACCTTCACCACGCGCGTGCTCAGCTCGGCCGACACCGACCCGTATTCGGCGTACTCTGCGGCCATCGGGTCGCTGAAGGGGTACCGTCACGGCGGCGCCAACCACAAGGTGCGCGCCATGCACAACGACATGAAGGCATCCATCGACCGCAGCAAGTGGTCCGACGAAGGCGCCGTGGCCGACTACCTGCGGCGCGTGGTGCGCAAGCAGGCCTACGACAACACCGGGCTCGTGTACGGGATGGGCCATGCCGTGTACACGCTTTCCGACCCGCGCGCCGTCATACTGAAGAAGTTCGCAAGCCAGCTGGCCGAAGGAACCGAGTTCGCCGACGAGTTCCAGATGCTTGAGACCATCGAGCGCATAGCGCCCGCGATAGTCGCCGAAGAACGCGGTGTCACCAAGACGCTATGCGCCAACGTGGACATGTACTCGGGCTTCGTGTATTCCATGATGGGCATCCCGGAAGACCTGTTCACGCCGCTTTTCGCCTGCGCGCGAATGGCGGGCTGGTCTGCGCACCGCTTCGAGGAGATCGTCAGCGGAAGGCGCATCATCCGTCCCGCGTACCAGAACTACGAACCTTCCGTCCCCGAGTACCGCGACATAGCCGACCGATAGCTTTCGATGCTCTGACCTTAATAGGCCAAGCATGCCACGGTGTGTCAGGGGACGTTTGCTTTTGGCGCATGACTCCCGCCACCCGTCATGGGGATATGCTATCCTGATGCAGCTGCGGAGGAATGGCCGAGTGGTTGAAGGCGGCAGTCTTGAAAACTGTTGTGCCGCAAGGTACCGTGGGTTCGAATCCTACTTCCTCCGCCATTTCATTCAAGCGCGTGCCATGCTTGGTCTTCGCTGTTGCGGCTTCGAATCCCGCTTCCTCCGCCATTTCGCCTACTTCTTCAGGAACCGGCCCTTCCTTATCACCAGGATCGCGACAACGCATATGACCGCCGCAACCAGCACGGGGAACCAGGCCCACTGCACCACGGGAAGGCCTTCCACGTTCATGCCGTAGAAGCTGAACACTATGGTGGGCACCGCCATGATGAGCGTGATGATGGTCAGCGTGCGCATCGTGTAGTTCAGGTTGTTGCTTATCACGCTGGAGAACGTGTCCATGACGCCTTCCAGGATGTTGGTGTAGATCGAGCACATCTCGCTGGCCTGCGTGATCTCGATCTTAACGTCGTCCAGCAGGTCGTGGTCTTCCTCGTACAGGCTGAACATGCGGCCGTACCCGATGCGCGACACCGTGGAGTCGAGCCCCTGCAGCGACGTCGAGAAGTAGACCAGCGACTTCTCCAGCCCGAGCATCTTCATCAGCTCGGAATTCGCCATGGTCTTGCGCAGCGTGCGTTCGTATTCGCGGATCTGGCGGTTGATTGACCGCAGGCTGACGACGTACCGCTGCGTGATGCGCAGCAGCATCTTCAGCAGGAACTGCGTGCGCCTGCCGGTGTGCACGTCGTTGTAGCGCCCGTTGGCGAAGTTGGCCACCGTCTCGTTGCGGCGCAGGCTGAACGTGACGAAGCATTCGCGTTCAGGCAGGAAGACGAACGTAAGCGGGTGCGTGTCGTACTGCGTGATGGACTTGTCGTCGGCCTCGTCCTCGGACTCGACGAACGGGCAGTCGACTATGACGAGGATCTGGCCGGTGTCGTCGTCCACGTCGACATGCGACGTCTCCTCGTCGTCGAACGCGCTCTTGACGAACTCGGGGGCTATGTCGAGCGTGTCAAGCAGCCAGGTGCGGTCCGATGCGGTCGGCTCGAGCACGTCGATCCAGCACCCGGGCTCGTAGCCCTCGATGCGCTCGACCTTGCCGTCTTCTGATTTGAAAAATGAGATCATGTTCCACCCTAACGTCTTCGCACCCCGCGATGGCAGGTCTTCGCTGCTGCAAAGGCGAAGACGATGCGGGATGTTCGCAGCCGGTTCCGACCGCGAACGCCAAGGTGAACGGGTCGGAAACTACATACTGTGAGGCTTCTGTTTTCGAACCTTCAAGTACGTTCCTTCCCTTGCGTGACAAATTCGCGTTAATTATAGCAGCAACGTCGGGAGTGCCTGGAATACATCTGATGGCATGCCAGGGCGATACCGTCTTCATTTCAGGAACCGTTCACCTGCAGACGTGCCATTAGATGCGGCGCGATTGCGCGCAATGGCACGTCAGGCAAACAAAAACCCGCCTGGTGGAGGCGGGTTGAAGTTCAGGTGGTGCGCCATGAGGGATTCGAACCCCCGGCGGTCTGATTCGTAGTCAGCTCCTCTATCCAGCTGAGGTAATGGCGCACTTTACCAAGCCCGAAGGCAACGAACATTCTGCCAAAGGAAACACCGGCTGTCAAGAGGCGGCAACGGGGCTTGCTTTGTCGCCACGACATCGCCAAGCCAGGTAACGGAGTCAAGGGGAC
>CBCTKQ010000104.1:0-6026 GCA_965147515.1 uncultured Eggerthellaceae bacterium
GCTGCTACTCGGGCAAGATCGACTCCGGTTCCTACGCGCTCAACGCCGTCAAGGACAAGAAGGAGCGCATCGGACGCCTGCTGCAGATGCATTCCAACCAGCGCACCGACGTCGACGAGTGCTCCGCTGGCGACATCGTCGCGGTCGTGGGCCTGAAGGACACTTCCACCGGCGACACGCTTTGCGACGAGAACCATCCCATCATCCTGGAGTCGATGGAGTTTGCCGACCCGGTCATTGACATCGCCGTCGAGCCCAAGACCAAGGCCGAGCAGGACAAGATGGCCATCGCGCTTCAGAAGCTGGCCGAGGAGGACCCGACGTTCCGCGTGTCCACCAACCATGAGACCGGCCAGACGATCATCGCCGGCATGGGCGAGCTTCACCTCGAGATCATCATCGACCGACTCCTCCGCGAGTTCAAGGTGGAAGCCAACGTCGGCAAGCCCCAGGTTTCCTACCGCGAGCGTCCGGGCCACGAGGTCCTTGGCGCCGAAGGCAAGTTCGTCCGCCAGTCTGGCGGTCACGGCCAGTACGGCCATGCGGTCATCAACATGTACCCGCAGGAGCCTGGCAAGGGCTACGAGTTCGAGAGCAAGATCGTCGGCGGCGTGATCCCCAAGGAGTTCATCCCGGCGGTCGACAAGGGCATCAAGGAGGCGCTGAACTCCGGCGTGCTGGCGGGATACCCCGTCGAGGACATCCGCGTCGAGCTCATCGACGGATCTTTCCACGAGGTCGACTCCTCCGAGGCGGCGTTCAAGGTGGCAGGCTCCATGGCCATCAAGGACGCGCTGAAGAAGTCCGACCCCGTCATCCTCGAGCCGGTAATGTCCGTCGAGGTCGAAACCCCCGAGGAATACACCGGGTTCGTCATGGGCGACATCCCGTCGCGCCGCGGAATCATCCAGGGCCAGGAGCAGCTTGGCAACGCTGTCGTCATCAGCGGCAAGGTCCCGCTGAACAACATGTTCGGCTACGCCACCGACCTGCGTTCCGGCACCCAGGGCCGCGCCGTGTACACGATGCAGTTCGATTCCTACGAGCCCGTCCCGAAGAACGTCGCGACCGAGATCATCGGCAAGTCCGGCGGAAACGCCTAGTCGCCCGAGTAGAAAGTTTTGGAGGTAAGTCAAAGTGGCTAATTCGAAGATTCGAATCCGCCTGAAGGGCTACGACCACGAGATCGTGGACCAGTCCATCAAGCTGATCGTCGACACCGCGCAGAAGACGGGGGCGCAGATTTCCGGCCCCATCCCTCTGCCCACCGAGCGCAACATGTACTGCGTCATCCGCTCGCCGCACGTGGACAAGGACTCCCGCGAGCAGTTCGAGATGCGCACCCACAAGCGCCTCATGGACATCATCAACCCCACGCCCAACACCGTCGACTCGCTGATGCGCCTCGACCTTCCGGCCGGCGTCGACATCGAGATCAAGCTGTAAGGGGGCGATGTCATGATTAACGCTATCTACGGCAAGAAGATCGGCATGACCCAGGAATTCACCGAGGACGGCACCGTCGTGCCAGTCACCGTGATCCAGGCCGAGCCCAACGTCATCACCCAGGTGAAGACCGCCGACACCGACGGCTACGAGGCCGTGCAGATGGGCTTCGGCGCCGTCAAGGAGAGCAAGGTCAACAAGCCCATGAAGGGCGAGGCCGAGAAGCGCGGCGTGAAGCCTACGAAGTACCTGCGCGAGGTGCGCGTCGAGAACGCCAGCGAGTACAACGTCGGCGACGAGCACAAGGTGGACGCCTTCGCCGAGGCCGGCAAGGTCGACGTCACCGGCACCTCGAAGGGCAAAGGCTTCGCAGGCGTCATGCGCCGCTACGACTTCCGCGGCGGCCCCGGCGGCCACGGCTCTCACTTCCACCGCGCCCCCGGCTCGGTCGGCATGTGCGCCACGCCTTCCCGCGTGTTCAGGGGCCTGCGCCTTCCTGGCCACATGGGCTGCAAGACCGTCACGGTCCGCAACCTCGACCTCGTTCGCATTGACGAGGACCAGAACCTGATCATCGTCAAGGGAGCCGTCCCCGGCGGCGTGAACGGCGTCGTTCGCGTGCGCGTCTCCGGCTCGAAGAACTAAGGAGTCTGAAACAATGGCAACAGTGGAAATCAAGGATGCGAAGGGCAAGTCGGCCGGCAAGGCCGAGCTCAACGATGCCGTCTATGGCATCGAGCCCAACATGCATGTGATGCATCGCACCGTGCTTGCCCAGCAGAACAGCTGGCGCCAGGGCACGGCCAACACCAAGACGCGCTCAATGGTGCGCGGCGGCGGCAAGAAGCCATGGCGTCAGAAGGGCACCGGCCGTGCACGCCAGGGCACCATCCGCGCACCCCAGTGGCGCGGCGGCGGCGTGGTCTTCGGGCCCCACACCCGCCAGTACGACCAGAAGGTCAACGCCAAGGAAGTGAAGCTCGCCATGCGCAGCATCCTCTCCGCGAAGAACGCCGCCGGCGACATCGTGGTGGTGAAGCCCTTCGACATGGAGAAGCCCTCCACCAAGGAGGCCTCTGCGGCCCTCAAGGCGCTTGGCTTGGCCGGAACCCGCATCACGCTGGTCATCGCCAACGACGACGTGAACACGTTCCTGTCGTTCCGCAACATCCCCGGCGTGGAAATCCTTCCGGTCAACAACATCAACGCATACGACCTCGTCGACAACAAGAAGCTTGTCATCCAGGACAACTGCCTGAGCTACATCGAGGAGGTGCTTGCATAATGAACAAGGATCCCCGCTCCATAATCATCCGACCCATCATCACGGAGCACAGCTACGACGTGATGGAGAACAACGTGTACACCTTCGAGGTGGCGCGCGACGTGAACAAGATCGAGATCAAGAACGCGGTCCAGAAGATCTTCGACGTCACGGTGACCAAGGTGAACGTGATCAACGTCAAGCCGAAGCCGAAGCGCGTCCGCTACCAGAAGGGTTACACGCGCAACTGGAAGAAGGCCATGGTGACGCTCGCAGAGGGCGACTCCATCGAGATCTTCGCCAGCTAGTTTCCGGGTAGACGGATACGACGTAGGGGCGCAGCCAGGCTGCGCCCTTTCTTTTTTGTGTCGAAGGCGTCATGGCAAGCCCCGTGCTCAAGCAATGGCTCGCTCGGCGGAAACGTCCACTGGACGTTTCCGTTCGCTGCGCAACCTGCGCGCGGGTCTTGCCATGACGCCTTCCTGATGCGCGTAATTTGGGCGCTCCTGATTGCATGCCATCGTCGTATCGGCTTCCAAACGGAAGCTGCCGATTTCGATGAGGCGCCCTCGCTCGCTGGTATCATTTGAGAATGGCTGGCATGTTCAACAAGGAAGTGCTCAGGTCGATCACGGGGTCGCCTGGGCGCTTCCTTGCCATTTTCGCGATAGTGGCGCTGGGCGTCGGCTTCTATGCGGGCCTGCGCATGACCGCGCCCGACATGCGCCTGGCCGCCGACGCGTTCTACGACGCCAACAAGCTGATGGACCTGCGTGTTGTGTCAACCATGGGGCTTGGCGACGGCGACATCGAGGCGATACGCGAACTCGAAGGCGTAGAAGAGGTCATGGGCGCCCGCGAGACCGACGTGATAGCTGACATCGCCGGCGAGCCCTACACCGTTCGCGTGCATTCGCTGCCGCTTGAAGTCAGGGCATCCGAGTCCTTGGACGAGGAGACGACCGCGGCCTGGGACGACGTGCATCTGAATGATCTAGTGCTGGCGGAGGGAAGGCTTCCTGCCGACGAGGGCGAGTGCGTGATGTCGGCCGACAGGATAATGTCCAGCCCGCTGGCGGTGGGCGACACCGTGCAGATCGCCGAGATGGACGCATCGGAACCGCTGCGGTTTTCCGAGTACGAGGTGGTCGGCCTGGTTCATGCCCCTTACTACGCGTCATCTACGACCATGGGGTCTTCCTCGCTGGGGTCGGGGAAGGTCGAACAGTTCATGTACGTCCCAGATTCCGACTTCGCCGACGACTACCCCATAACCGAGGTTTTTCTCACCGTGTTGGGCGCGCGCGAGCTCGTGTCGGGAAGCTTCGACTACCAGTCGCTTGTCGACGACGTGAAGAAGGAGCTCGCCGGGATCGAGGGAGGCCGCGAACAGGTGCGCCTCGACGAGCTGAGGCAAGACGCCCAGGAAGAGCTCGACTTAAAGCGCAGCGAGTTCGAAGCCGAGCGGAACGACGCATACGCGAAGCTGGACGAGGCGGCAGCCGAGCTTCAGGATGCGAAGGAACAGTTGGAATCCAGCGAGGCGCAGCTTGCGGAAGGGGAGCGCCAATACCAGTCGGGCATGCGCGAGCTGGCCGTGAAGAGGCAGCAGGCCCAGGCGCAGCTGGCCCAGGCGCAGGCCGAACTCGACGCCAAGGCCGCAGATCTGGAAAGCGGCCAAGCGGCCCTTGCGGAAAAGGAGGCGGAACTCGCCGCAGGTTGGCAGCAGGCGGCAGCGGGCAGCGTCACTCCGCAAAATGCTTCCGAAAAAATCGAGCATATGAAGGCGCAGCTTGCGCTGCTTCCCGAAAACGACCCCCGGCGCGGCCCGCTTGCGCAGCAGATAGCCATGCTCGAAGGCCTCGTTTCGGGCCAGCAGGCTTACAATGCAGCCAAGGCTCAGCTTGACGAAGGCGCCGTCCAGCTCGCTTCAGGCCGCGAGCAGCTGGAATCATCGCGCGCCGACGCCCAGACTCAGCTTTCCCAGGGGCAGGCCGACCTCGACGCAGCGAGGCGCGAAATCGACGACGGGCGCCGCCAGCTCGAAGCGGGCAGGGCCGGCTACGAGTCGGGGCTTGCTGAATACGAGGACTCGAAGGCGCAGGCCGAATCCGAGCTTGCCGACGCCGAACGGCAGCTTTCCGACGCGCAGGCCGAGATAGATTCGCTGGAGGCGCCGGAATGGCTGGTCATGGACCGCACCAAGAACTACGGCGCGGAAAGCTTCGATTCGGACGCCGGCCGCGTCGACAGCATCGCGCAGTTGTTCCCGTTCGTCTTCTTCCTGGTGGCGGCGTTGGTGGCCCTCACGTCCATGACGCGCATGGTCGACGAGGAACGCATGCAGATCGGCACGCTGAAGGCGCTGGGGTACTCCCGCGCCCGCATAACGTCGAAGTACATGATCTACGCCGGGGCGGCCTCCGTCGGCGGCTCGGTGGTCGGCATTGCGCTGCTCGCGTTCACGCTCCCGGCCATCATCATGGTCGCGTACTCCATCGTATACATCGTGCCCACGGCCAACCTGCGGATCGACTGGCCCATAGCCGCGCTGGCCACCCTCATGGGCGTCGGCATCACGCTGGCGGCCACCGCGTCCGCGTCCGTGTCCACGCTTCGCGAGGCGCCCGCGTCGCTCATGCTGCCGAAGGCCCCCAAGGCTGGCAAGCGCATCCTGCTCGAACGCGTGCGGCCGGTCTGGAACCGCCTGTCGTTCCTCTGGAAGGTGACGTGTCGCAACATATTCCGTTACAAGAAGCGCCTGTTCATGACTGTGGCGGGGATAGCCGGATGCACCGCGCTCCTGCTCACCGGGTTCGGGTTGCAGGATTCAATAAACGACATCATCGACAAGCACTACGGAGAGCTGATCGACTACAACGCTGTGGTGTCCATCGAACCGGACGCGACGGACGAGGAGCGCATCGGCTTGGACGAGGCGCTCGCAGACGGTTCATCCGTTTCCAAGGTGGCCATGGCATACGACGAACCCATGGCGGTAGTCGGCGACGGGGGAGAGCTTTCGGTGCAGCTGATAGTGCCCGAGGAGCCCGAAGGCTTTGCGGAGCTCTGGCATTTCCGCGAGCGCCTGACGCACGAAGGCGTGCCGCTCGGCGACGACGGCGCTGTGGTCACCGAGAAGGTCGCCACGCGCTTCGGGCTGGCCGTGGGCGACACGGTGAGGCTGGCCGGACAGGACCAGATGGGCAACGCCACGGACGACGTGCGCGAAGTTCCCGTGACGGGGATAGTCGAGAACTACATCGGCCACTCCGTGTTCATGAGCCCGTCTGCCTACGAGAAGGCGTTCGGGTCC
>CBCTKQ010000105.1:0-6025 GCA_965147515.1 uncultured Eggerthellaceae bacterium
CAAGCAGGCCTTGCAGATCGGCATAGAAGCCTAGCCTGCGAACGGGCGGAGGTCCGTAATGCTCCCATACTTCAGGCGCTACAGCATCTACGTAAGCATCATAGCCATCGCGTTGCCCGTGGTGGCGTCCACCGTATGGCCGCTGTTCACGGGGCAGATGATGGCCGCCAGCATAGGGGGCATGGTGGCGATGTTCGCCCTGTTCGTGCTGGGCCTGTTCATCGGGTACGCGGTGTTCGGCAAGCGCGCCGACGCCGAGACCGAGAAGTACCTCGCGAAGTACAACGACGACTGCGACCCCAAGGCGCTGGTGGACGAGGGCGCCAAGCTCGCCTCGTCAATACAGTTCCCCTGCGACCAGAGCGGCTCGTGGTTCATGGCGTACTACGCGCAGGCCTTGCTCGACCTAGGCGAGGTCGACAAGGCGAAGGAAATCCTGTCGGGGCTTCGGGCCAGCCTTGTGGCGGCCAAGAAGCCGGCCGTCAAGGTCGGCATACTGGCGAACCTGCTCCCGCTCGAGGAAAAGGCCGAAGGGCCTGCCGCGGCGCATGCCCTCGTCCAGGAGGGCATAAGGCTCTGCGGCGAGGTTCCAGGCGCGGGCGCGGCGCAGTTCCGCGAATTCTTCGAGAGCCAGCAGAAGGTGCTCGATGCCGAGCTTTCCGGCAACCCAGAAGACATCGCCAAGCTTTCTGCGGCCATCGTCGGCAACGACCGCTATCCCATGCGAATCCGCGTCGAGTACGCATGGCGCGAGGCCTCGGCGCAGTACAAGCTGGGCGACCTTGCAAAGGAGAAGAGCTGCCTGGAATTCGTCGCCAGCCACGGCGGGAAGCTTGCCCTTGCCGCCAAGGCGAAGGATCGGCTCGCCAAGATTGAGGCGTAAGAGCGCGATGAAGCATGACGCGTCACGAGCGTAGTTGAAAGCCGAAGAAGCCGAGAAATCCACTCGGAAGGAGCGGAGAGCTCCGCGCTCTCCGGCAGCCTCGCTAGCGGATTCACTGCGGAGCATTCCGCTCCTTCCGAGTTAGTTCGAGGCGACGACGCGTCGGAGCGAGGATGCGTCGTGCTTCATCGCGCACGATGCGACAGTGTTTCTTTGCGAATCTCAACATTTTGCCGTCGCGCGCCGCGGTTTATACACTATGATGTGTCCATACCTTTAAAAGCGGTACAGAGAGACCGACAAGGGGCGAACACGGCTGCGACTTCTTCGGCCATCTCTGTATGCACTCACGAACGGAGGTGCGCATGGAGGGTTCCCAGCCGGCGTTCGAATGCATGGGCGCGGACGACATCGAACGCGCGATGACCCGCATGGCCCATCAGATCCTCGAAGCCAACAAAGGCGCCGAAGGCCTTGCCTTGGTCGGCATCCTCACCAGGGGCGACGAGCTCGCCAAGAAGCTCAGGCGGCGCATATTCGACATAGAAGGCGTAGAGCTCCCGCTGGGAGTCCTCGACATCAGCTTCTACCGCGACGACTTCGCCACCCACTTCAGCCCCGAGGTCCATTCCACCAGCATTCCGTTCTCCATAGATGGCAAGACCGTAGTCCTCGTCGACGACGTGCTTTACACGGGCCGCACCATAAGGGCGGCGCTCGACGCTCTCATGGACATCGGGCGCCCGAAGGCGGTGCAGCTTGCCGTGCTGGTCGACCGCGGGCATCGCGAGCTTCCCATACGCGCCGACTTCGTGGGGAAGAACGTGCCGTCGTCCGAGACGCAGAACGTGCGCCTGCTCCTCGAAGAGGTCGACGGCGTGCCGTCGGTCGTCGAGGTGTACGACATACCCGAAGGCGGCCGGGTGGGCTCGGCCCCGATCGGAAGGGAGGCGTGATGGCCAAGGACTTCCCGCACAAGAACCTCATCGACATCAGGGAGTACTCGCGCGACGACATCATGCTGATGCTGAAGACCGCGCAGCGCTTCAAGGAGGTCAACGAGCGGCGGATCAAGCAGGTGCCCACGCTGAAGGGCGCCACCATAGTCAACATGTTCAACGAGCCGTCCACGCGCACGCGCTCGTCTTTCGAGAGAGCCGAGAAGCGCCTTTCCGCCAACAGCCTGAACTTCGGCGGAAGCTCCACGTCCACCGTGAAGGGCGAGAGCCTTTCCGACACGGTTGAGACGCTCTGCGCGTACAAGATCGACCTGATCGTCGTGCGCGACTCGCATGCCGGGGTCCCGCGCAAGATCGCCGACCTTTCCGGGGTGCCCGTCATAGATGCGGGGGACGGCAAGCACCAGCATCCCACGCAGGCCCTTCTCGACCTGTATTCGATATGGGAGCATGGGTGCGACTTCGAGGGCCTGAACGTGGGCATCGTGGGCGACATCGCCCATTCGCGCGTCGCAGGGTCGCTCGTGCCCGCCTTGAAGACCATGGGGTCCAACGTCGCGCTCATCGCGCCGCCCACCCTTCTTCCCGCGCGCCCCGACGTGCTCGGCGCCGACGCCGTCACCAGCGACTTCGACTCGGTGCTGGGCGACCTCGACGTGGTGTACATGCTGCGCATACAGCGCGAACGGCTCGAAGGGGCACCCTTCCCCTCGCTTCGTGAATACAACCAGCTCTTCGGGTTGACCAAGAAGCGCGACTCGCTGATGAAGCCTGACGCCATAGTGTGCCATCCCGGGCCAATAAACCGCGGGGTCGAGCTCGACTCCTTCATGGCCGACCATCCCGAACGCTCCATGATCCTCGACCAGGTGTATGCCGGAATCCTGGTCAGGATGGCTGCGCTCTACCTTTTGATAGGAGGTTCCAACGATGGCATTGATGCTTAGGAACGCACGCTGCATCGACCCGCAGGTCGGCCTCGACGAGGTGTGCGACGTTCTCGTGCGCGACGGGAAGGTGGTGGAGGTCGGCCATGGCCTCGAGATGCCCAAGGGCGTGGAGCGCGACCTGTCAGGAAAGGTGATGGTGCCGGGCCTCGTGGACATGCATGTCCACCTGCGCGACCCCGGGCTCGAGTACAAGGAAGACATTGCCAGCGGAACCAGGGCCGCCGCGCATGGAGGCTTCACCGCCGTGTGCGCCATGCCGAACACCGACCCAGTCATAGACAACGCCGTGGGCGTCGAGTACGTGAAGGCCCGCGCCGACGAGGTGGGGAAGTGCCGCGTCATACCGTCGGGGGCTTGTTCCAAGGGCCTTGCGGGAAAGATCCTGTCCGACATGGGCGACATGAGGGCCCACGGCGCGGCGGCCTTCACCGACGACGGGCACGGCGTCCAGGACGCCGGAATGATGCGCCGCGTGATGGACTATGCCGTGCAGTTCGGCTGCCCGGTCATGCCTCACTGCCAGGACGACTCCCTGGTCGGCGACGGCCAGGTGAACGAGGGCGTCGCGTCCACCAGGCTCGGCCTTTTGGGCTGGCCTGCCGAGGGCGAAGAGGTCGAGGTCGCCCGAGACATAGCGCTGTGCCGCTTGACGGGATGCCCCTTGCACATCCAGCACATCACGACGGCCCGCGGGCTCGAGATGGTCAAGGCCGCGAAGGCCGAAGGGCTTCCCGTCACCTGCGAGGTCACCCCGCATCACATGTTCCTTACCGAGGACGACATAACCGACGAGTACCAGACGTCGCTGAAGGTGAACCCGCCCTTGCGCACGGCCGACGACGCCGTGGCGCTTGTTGAGGGGCTTGCCGACGGAAGCATTGACTGCATAGTCACCGACCACGCGCCGCACGCCGACTGGGAGAAGGACCGCGAGTTCGAGCTCGCGCCGTTCGGCATGATCGGGCTGGAGACGTCGCTCGGCCTCGTGCTCACGAAGCTTGTGCGCCAGGGAATCATCGACTACGGCCGAATGGTCGAGGCCATGGCCGTGGCGCCTCGCAGGATACTCGGGCAGGAGCCGGTCTCGATATCCCCAGGGTCCGTGGCGGACTTCACCGTGTTCGACCCGGAAGAGGAATGGACGGTGGACCGCGACGGTTTCTGTTCGAAGGCGGGCAATTCGGGCTTTTTGGGATGGAAGCTGACGGGCCGCGCCACCGACGTGTACGTCGGAGGCTACGCCACCATGGAGGAGGGAAGCATAGTTGAGTAAGCTAAGCCGGGAGATTCTGGAAAAGACGTCCAAGGGGGCGCGCGAGGGCGCGCTGCTGGTGTTCGAGGACGGCACCTCGTTCGCAGGCTTCTCCTGCGGGGCGCAGGGCGAGTCGTTCGGGGAGATATGCTTCAACACCTCCCTCGAGGGATACCTGGAGGTGATAACCGACCCGTCCTATGCGGGCCAGATCGTCACGATGACCTATCCCCAGATAGGAAACTACGGCGTGAACGCCGACGACGTGCAGCGCGGAAGCTGCGCCCTTCGCGGTCTGGTGGTGCGCGACATGTGCGAGACGCCGTCCAACTGGCGCAGCGAGCGCAGCCTGCCCGACTTCCTGAAGGAGGAGGGCGTGGTCGCCATCGAAGGCGTCGACACGCGCGCCCTCGTCCGGCACATCCGCGACAACGGCGCGATGAAGGCGGGCGTATCCACGCTCGACCTCGACGTCGGGTCCATGCTCGCGAAGGTGAAGGCGTCTCCCTCCATCGTCGGCGAGAACCTCGTGAAGGGCGTCTCCGATGGCGACGTGCAGCCGTTCTCGAAGCCGATGGACAGCCATGTGTTCTCGCTTGAGGACATCGCAGAGCCAGGCACGTACAAGGTCGTGGCCTACGACTGCGGGGCCAAGGACTCCATACTGGTGAACCTGGGGCGCATCGGCGCCGACGTCGTCACGGTTCCGTGGAACACGCCTGCAGAAGAGGTGCTGGCCATGAACCCCGACGGCGTGTTCCTCTCGAACGGCCCCGGCGACCCGGATGCCGTAGGCGAGACGTTCGGCGAGGTGGAGAAGCTTCTAGGGAAGGCGAAGGTTTTCGGGATATGCCTGGGGCATCAGATGCTTTCCAAGGCCGCCGGAGCCGACATGGAGAAGCTGAAGTTCGGGCACAGGGGCGGCAACCAGCCCGTCATGAACCTGCTCACGGGACGCGTCGAGATAACCGCGCAGAACCACGGATTCGGCCAGGTGTTCGAAAGCCTGGGCCCGATAGTGCCCGAGGAGTCGGGCGGCTTCGCGCAGCATGAGGCCGACCTTCGCGAATGGGCCAGAAGGGGAGTTGCCCCCGTCGTCATGAACGACCGCTACGGGCGCATAAGGCTGACGCACGTGAACCTGAACGACGGCACCCCCGAGGGCATGGCCTTCCTCGACGTGCCGGCGTTCTCGGTCCAGTACCACCCCGAGGCCAGCCCCGGCCCGACCGACTCGCACTACCTGTTCTCGGCGTTCGCCAAGATGATGGACGGCGACCCCGACTATCTGGACATAGACATCGCACAAGACCGTTTGCAAGGCTGGAGGTTCTGAAAGCCTTCGTGGCGGGCATCTTGCCGTTCAGAACCCGAACGTCCTCGCACACAGCGCATCAAGGCTGCTTAGCTCGGACGTTCGGAACCTTCACGGCAATCTGCTCCACCACGAAAGCTTTCTGTTTGGAAAGAAGGTTTTATGCCAAAGAGGAACGACATAAATAGCATTCTTGTGATCGGGTCGGGGCCGATCGTCATCGGCCAGGCCTGCGAGTTCGACTATTCCGGCGCACAGGCCTGCAAGGTGCTGAAGCAGGAAGGCTACCGGGTGGTGCTGGCCAATTCCAATCCGGCCACCATCATGACCGACCCGTCGCTTGCCGACCGCACCTACGTCGAGCCGCTGACCGCCGAGTTCGTCAAGAAGGTCATCGAGAAGGAACGCCCCGACGCGATACTTCCCACCCTGGGGGGTCAGACCGGCCTCAACACCGCGGTCGAGCTGGCGAAGTCGGGCGTGCTGGACGAGTACGGTGTCGAGATGATCGGATGCGACCTCGCCGCCATCGAGCGTGGCGAGGACCGCAAGCTCTTCAACGAGTGCATGGAAGAGCTCGGCATCAAGACGGCACGCAGCGGGTACGCCTACTCGGTCGCCGACGCCGAGGCGATAGTCGAGGACATCGGTTACCCGGTGGTGCTT
>CBCTKQ010000106.1:0-6014 GCA_965147515.1 uncultured Eggerthellaceae bacterium
TGTTCTACACCACGAGCGGCGTCATAGGCACGCCAACCAACGTCTGCTACACCTACATCGTGCTGTTCATCATCTTCGGCGCCTTCCTGGAACGCACCGGCATATCCAACTTCTTCATCTCGCTGGCCAACCGCATAGCTGGGTGGTCAAGCGGCGGCGCGGCCAAGGTGGCAGTCATCGCATCGGCCCTGTGCGGCATGGTGTCGGGGTCGTCGGTTGGCAACACCGTCACCACCGGCTCGGTCACCATCCCCATGATGAAGAAGACCGGGTACAAGCCTGCGTTCGCAGGAGCGGTGGAAGCCGCATCGTCCACAGGCGGCCAGATCATGCCCCCCATCATGGGCGCCGCGGCGTTCCTGATGGCCGAGTACATGGGCATTCCCTACATCGAGGTGGCCGCGAAGGCCATCATCCCGGCGTTGCTGTACTTCGCGGGCATCTTCATCGCCGTGCACCTCGAGGCGAAGAAGCTGGGCCTGAAGGGCATGTCCAAGGAAGACCTGCCCACGGGGTCGTACCTGCTAAAGAACTGCTACCTGGTGCTTCCGCTAGTGCTTCTCGTTTGGCTCGTCGCGTCCGGCGCACGCACCATGGCCGTGTCGGCGGCCCTTTCCATCCTGGGCGCCTTCGTCATCGGCTTCATCAACTTCCTGTTCACCAACTGGAAGGAGCGCAACGAGGGCGAGTCGTTCGGCCACGTGTTCGCAGAGACCTGCCAGGTCGCGCTGTTCACGGCCATCGACGCGTTCGCCGCCGGCGCCAAGAACGCCATATCCGTCGCCGTGGCGTGCGCCATGGCGGGCCTGATCGCCGGGTCCATCACCGTCACCGGACTGGCTTCCACCATCATCAACGTAATAGTCATGGCCGCGGGCGATATGATCATCATCGGGCTCGTGTTCACCATGGTGTGCTGCATCATTCTGGGCATGGGCGTGCCCACCACCGCGAACTACTGCATCATGGCGTCCACCTGCGCCCCCATCCTGATGCAGCTTGGCATCGACCCGATATGCGCGCACTTCTTCGTGTTCTACTTCGGCATAGTGGCCGACATCACGCCGCCTGTGGCGCTTGCGGCGTATGCGGCCTCGGCCATCGCGAAGTCGAAGCCAATGACCACGGCGGTCAACGCGTCCAAGCTTGCCATCGCGGCGTTCATCGTGCCATACATATTCGCGTTCAACCCCGCGCTGTTGCTGGTTGGCGACGTGAACGCGCTGACGGTGGGGCTTAACACGTTCACCGCGCTGCTCGGCCTGTTCGGAATCGCCGTTGCGCTTAACGGCTTCCTGTTCAAGCGTCGCGTGAACCCGCTGCTCCGGCTCGTGCTTGTGGCCGGCGGCCTGGGTATGATGATCCCCGGCACGGCGTCCGACGTCGTGGGGCTCGTGGTGGTGTTCGGAATCTGCTTCATCCAGTGGATGGTGTTCAAGCGCAAGGGCGCGCAGCCCGTGGCGGCGGCCAGCTCGGACGAACCGGCCGCCGTGGCCGGCGGCGAGGACGTGATCGGCATCGGCGACATGTCCGGGGAAGACCTCGTCTTCCCGGCCGGGCCCGAGGAGCAGATGGCCGTCATGGCGGCAGCCGAGGCGCAGGCCGAACAGGCCGAACGGGAAGGATCGGAATCCAGCGAAGGCGCCCTTGCGGGCAACGGCGCAGAAAAGAGCGAACGATGAGCAACGGGAAAGTCGTATGGGTCGCCGGCAACGAAGGGTTCGTCGGCACGGTCGTGACCAAGGGGCTCGAACAGGCGGGCTATGCGGTGGTAGGCACCGACGCCGAGCTGTCGGTCACCGAGCCCGAACGCCTTGAGGCGTTCGCCGAGGAGGTGCAGCCTTCCATAATAGTGAACTGCGCGGGCATCCGGCGCGACGCAACCACGCTCGACACCAAGGCCAAGGCCTACGAGGTGAACGCGCTGGGGGCGCGCAACATGGCCGTGGTGGCGAACACCGTCGGGGCCACCATAGTGCAGGTGTCCACCGACGACGTGTACGACCTGAGCCGCGACGAGCTTGCGAACGAGTTCGACCAGCCGCACCCCAACACCCCGTACGGCAAGTCGAAGCTGGCAGGCGAGACCATGGTGCGCGCCACCACCTCCGACCACCTCATCGTGCGCACCTCGTGGCTGTACCAGGCCGAAAGTGGGCGCTTCGGCAAGGTGATGGAGGCTGCCAAGTCGGGCGGCACCTACGAGGCTCGCACCGACCAGTTCGCTGCCCCCACCAGCGTCGGCTTCTACATGTACTACCTTCTGAAGATGCTGGAGCGCGGCGCGAAGGGAACGTACCACATCACCCCCCAGGGCAAGGCCAGCCGCTACGACTTCGCCTACAAGATACTGGAACTTGCGGGCTACGACCCCGACGCGGTGCTGGTTCCCGTCGCCGATCCCGCCACGGAGGAGAACCTGGTGCTTGAAAGCATGATGCTGGAAATCGCCGGCGCCGACCTTCCGCCGTGGGACAAGAGCCTTCGGAAGTACATGTCGCTCAAGGGCCTTTTGGCCGACTAGCCTTAGGAGGGCCGCCATGGACGCAGCCGAAAAGCGTTACCTCGAGCTTCTGTCGAGGTCGTTCCCCACGAGCGAGGACGCAGCGACCGAAATCATCAACCTCACGGCCATAACCAGCCTCCCCAAGGGCACCGAGTTCTTCGCCTCGGACATCCATGGGGAATACGAGGCGTTCTCGCACATCCTGCGCAACGCCTCCGGCACCATCCGCATGAAGATAGACGACGTGTTCGGCGACTCGATGACCGACGCCGACAAGCAGTCGCTGGCCACGCTGGTGTACTACCCCCGCGAGAAGACCGCCATCGCCGTGGCGGGGTTGGACGACCCGTCCGAATGGTACGCCGACACGCTGCTGCGGCTGATCCTCTTGGCCAGGAAGTCCTCGCAGAAGAACACGCGCTCGCGCGTGCGCAAGGCGCTTCCGCCCGAGTTCGCCTACATCATGGAAGAGCTGATGACCGAGAACGGCGACCGCGAGGACGACGACGCCTACTACAACGCCATCATCGCCGCCGTGATCGAGACCGGCCAGGCCGAGGCGCTCATCCGCGAGTTCTGCCTTCTGGTGCAGCGCCTGTCGATAGACCGGCTGCACATCGTCGGCGACATATACGACAGGGGGCCGCATCCCGACACCATCATGGACACGCTCATGCAGCACCATTCCATCGACGTGCAGTGGGGCAACCACGACGTGGTGTGGATGGGGGCCTCGCTCGGGCAGTGGGGGTGCATCGCCCACGTCGTGCGCAACTGCGCGCGCTACGGCAACCTGTCCATCCTGGAAGACTCCTACGGAATCAACCTTCTTCCGCTGGCCGAGTTCGCGCGCCGCACCTACGAGGACGACCCCTGCGTGGCCTTCGGCCTGAAGGGCGCCCCCGACCTCACCGAGCGCGAGAAGGCCATGAACGTGATGATCCAGAAGGCCATGGCCATCATCCAGTTCAAGGTGGAAGGGCGCCTCATC
The DNA here is from genome assembly GCA_965147515.1 of uncultured Eggerthellaceae bacterium. Lineage (GTDB taxonomy): Bacteria > Actinomycetota > Coriobacteriia > Coriobacteriales > Eggerthellaceae > MGBC163016. The sequence goes on from CBCTKQ010000106.1 coordinate 3,498, forward strand.
GACGAGAACCCCAGCTTCGGCCTGCAGGACCGCAAGCTCTTGGACAAGATCGACTACGAGCGCGGCACCGTCCTGCTCGACGGCAAGGAATACGAGCTTGTCGACAAGGTGTTCCCCACCGTGAACCCGGCCGACCCCTATGCGCTGACCCCCGAGGAAGAGAACGTCATGCGACGCCTCGAGCAGGCGTTCGTCGGATGCGACAAGCTGCAGCGTCACATGAGGTTCTTCCTGGACATGGGCGGCCTGTACACCATATACAACGGCAACCTCATGTTCCATGCCTGCGTGCCGCTGAACGACGACGGCTCGCTCATGGAGGTCGACGTGTTCGGGAGCAAGCACAAGGGCCGCGAGCTGTACGACGTCATGGAACGCTATGTACGCGACGCCTTCACGAGCGACGACGAGGACGCCCGCAAGCGTGGGCGCGACCTTATGTGGTACATGTGGCTGGGCGCAGGTTCGCCCCTGTTCGCCAAGAGCAAGATGGCCACCTTCGAGCTGTACCTGATCGCCGAGAAGGAGGCTCGCAAGGAGGAGAAGAACGCCTTCTACAAGCTGATGGACGACGAGGTCGTCATAGACGGCATCTTCCACGAGTTCGGCGTGAACCCCGAAAGCGGCCACATAATATGCGGCCATGTGCCGGTGAAGGTGAAGGACGGCGAAGACCCGGTGCGCTGCGGCGGCAAGGTGTTCACCATCGACGGCGGCTTCGCCAAGGCCTACCAGCCCACCACGGGCATAGCGGGATACACGCTGATCAGTAACTCGTACGGCTTCGTGCTGGCCGCGCACGAGCCGCTGAAGTCGCGCGAGGCGGCCATCGCCGAAGAGCTGGACATACACTCGTCCAGGCGCGTGGTGGAGACGGTGGACAGGCGCACGCTGATCGCCGACACGGACAAGGGCCCCGAGCTGAAGTCGCAAATCGCCGACCTAGAGGCACTTCTTGCAGCCTACCGTTCGGGCGAACTGGTCGAACAGGACTAGCCGGCGCAAGCACAGGTTTTATGTGTCCTGTGTTTCGCGCCGGCGCCGCAGGGGTGGATGCGAGGTAAGCCAAAGGAGCCGAGAAATCCACTCGGAAGGGATGGAAGCATCCGCGCTCTCCGCAGGGCTCGGCTCTCACGGTGCGGGTTTTGGCGGAGGTTCTGCGGAACTCGGCGCCGCTCCGCGGCGCCTCAAACAGTCCTCGAACCCCGTCACCGCCAAAAACCACGCCGCAGCCTCGCAAGCGGATTCGCCGCGGATGCTACCGTCCCTTTCGAGTTAGTTCGAGGCGACGACGCGTCGAGCGAAACCTCTGCGGCGCAGGCACGAGCCAAGGGCTAACCTGCTTTAGCTGGCTGGAGTTTCGAAGATTCGTTGAAGTTTTCCCCAGCAGGGGCGCCGTTCACAAACTGCACTCAAACGCTCTGTATACTGCGCTTGAAATCCACCGACATCATGCATAAGAGAGGCTTCAGTGAGCAAGAGCGCAACCGTACGCAGAGTGCTGATCCCGACAGCGGACACATTCAGGATAGGAACCCCCAAAACCTCCAAGAACAGTTCCATAGCCATCCCGAAGAGGCACGTCGCCCACCTTCCGGGCAACGTGCGCCGCAAGGGAAAGCGGCAGGGAACGTCCGCAGGCGTTGCAGGGACGATGTCCATGGCGTGGGCGCACCTGAAGCAGCTCGCCCTGACGAAGGCCGACGAGACCAGGTTCTTCGAGCCGCGCACGTGGTTCTTCTGGCGCGGCATAGTCTTGTACTTCTTCATCTTCAGCGTGGTGTGCCACTGGCTCGAGGTGCCTTACTGCCTTTCGATGCACGGCCTCTTCGGAATTGTCGAAAGCGACTATGCCATATGGTCCGACCCCCTTTATGTGCCCTACTGGGTGTACGGGATAGGCGCGGCCGCCGTCACGCTTCTGCTGCTGCCTCTGAAGATAAAGATAGTCGGGCAATGCAAGACCATGTGGGGGGCGGCGCTGCGGTTCCTGGTGACCGCGGTCGTGCTGTGCGCGGCGCTCGAATGCATCATAGGGCTGATCATCAACCAGCCCGACGAGTTCGGCGAGTACCCGTTCTGGGACAACTCGGTGCTGCCGCTCAACATCCTCGACCAGGCGTGGCTGGTGAACGACTTCTTCCTGGGGCTTGTGGCCCTGGCCTACGTGTGGCTGGCGTTCCCGCTCTGCCAGAAGTTCATGAAGCTAATAGGCGAGAAGGCCGCCAACCGCGTGTTCGTCTGCGTGCTGGCGCTGTTCGCCGTCATCTGCGTGGTCTGTTACGCGTAGAACGACGGATTCGACGGCATCGGACCACGCCAATATGAAATCAAAATATGCATAGTTGGAAATTGAGCGAGCGGCGCCTACGGTGGTTTCAATTCGCGCGAAAGGCCCACCCTGGGGCGTCGTGCAGCGTCTGACAATACTTCGTCCGGCAGGACGAAGTATAAAAAGCAGTTGGTGCCCCCAACGGGAATCGAACCCGTATTTCAGCCTTGAAAGGGCCGCGTCCT
>CBCTKQ010000107.1:0-6000 GCA_965147515.1 uncultured Eggerthellaceae bacterium
GTCAACACCACCGACTCGGCCGTGCGCATCACGCACCTTCCCACCGGCCTCGTCGTGCAGTCGCAGGACCAGAAGTCGCAGCTCCAGAACAAGATAGCCGCCATGAGCGTGCTGCGCGCCCGCCTGTACGAGAAGATGCTGGCCGAACAGCAGGCCGAGGAAGGGGCCAAGAGGCTTGCCCAGATAGGGTCCGGCGACCGCGCCGAGAAGATCCGCACCTACAACGGCCCGCAGGACCGCGTCACCGACCACCGCATCGGGTTCAACTCCAGCTACAACGACGTGCTGATGGGAAGCAAGCTGATCGATGTGATAACGGCGCTCCAGGCGGCCGACCGCGCGCAGAAGCTGGAAGAGGCCGTCTAGTTGGACGGTTGGACCGTCGGCCGCATGCTTTCCTGGATGGAGGGCTACCTGGCCGACCATGGCGATGCCGACCCCAGGGTGTCAAGCCGCTGGCTTGTGTCCGAGGCCGTCGGGCTGACCTTCATGGGGCTCTACACAAACCTCGACCGTCCGCTCGATTCCGGCGAGCTTAGCCTTCTGAGGACAAACGTCAAAAGGCGCGCCGAGGGCGAGCCTTTGCAGTACATCGTGGGAAAGACGGGCTTCAGGCACATCGACGTCATCGTGCGCGAAGGCGTGCTTATACCCAGGCCCGAAACCGAGGTGCTGGTAAGCGAGGTTTTGTCCAGGCTTCCCAGGGACAAGCACGTCTCGGGCGACGGGGATGCGGGCGCCCCTGACATCCTTGTGGCGGACATATGCACCGGGAGCGGATGCGTGGCCTGCTCGCTTGCATACGAGAACCCGCGCATCGAGGCGTTCGCGACAGACGTCGACCCCAACTGCGTCCGACTTGCGGGCGACAACGCGTCTGCCTTAGGTCTGGAATCGCGCGTGCACGTGGTCGAGTGCGACCTGGGGGAGGGAATCGACCCGGCGCTTGCGGGGCGCTTCGACGCTGTGGCGTCGAACCCTCCCTACGTTCCGACTGGGGTCCTTCGCGACCTGCCGGCCGAGGTTTCGGACTTCGAGCCAGAACTGGCGCTTGACGGCGGCACTGACGGCCTCGACGTGTTCAGGCGGCTCGCGCCCTGGGCGCATGCGGCACTGAAGGCCGACGGCTTCTTGGCGGCGGAGCTGTACGAGGAATCGCTCGACCAAGCTGCCGACATAGCCCGACAGGCCGGGTTCCCTCACGTGAACGTGATAAGCGACCTCAACGGGCTTCCGCGCGTGCTGGTGGCCTCGAAGACAGAGAAGGAGCCCTCATGATCGAAGAACTGCCCCTGGTGGAATGGCTAGACGAGTCCAAGGCCGCGCTGCTTGGAAGAATCGGCGACAGGAAACCCGAGATCGCCATAATACTCGGGTCCGGGCTCGGGCCATTGGCCGAGCAGGTAGAGGACGCCGTCCATGTTCCGTTCGGCGATGTTCCACACATGCGCACCTCCACAGCGAGCGGACACGTCGGAAGGTTCGTCTGCGGCAGACTGGGCGGCAAGGAGGTTCTGTGCATGCAGGGGCGCCTTCACGGATACGAAGGCTACAGCGCCCAGGAAGTGGCCTACCCGGTGTGGCTGATGCATTCCATCGGGGCGAACACGCTGGTGACGACCAACGCCGCCGGCGCGATCAACGAAAGCTTCGACGTGGGCGACTTCTGCGTGATGTCCGACCATATCAACTTCACGGGACGCAATCCCGTGGCGGGAGTGGAGCCCGACAAGCTGGCCATGCGGTTCTTCTCGATGCTCGACTGCTACGACCCTGGGCTGCGCGAGGTTGCCAAGGAAGTCGCAGCATCCGAAGGGGTGCCGCTTCGTGAAGGAGTCTACCTTGGGCTTCTGGGCCCGAGTTTCGAACCCGCGGCCGAGATCCGCGCATTCCGGGGATGGGGGGCAGACACCGTGGCCATGTCGGTGTGCGAGGAGGTCATAGCCGCCCGACACGTCGGCATGCGCGTCCTGGGCATGTCGCTATGCTCGAACATGGCCTGCGGCGTGGGCGGCGCCAACCCCTCCGACGAGGAAGTCTTCGATGTCGCCCGAAGCAGGGAAGCCGACTTCTGCCGCCTGGTCACCGGCATCGTGGAGCGCATCTAGCGGCATGCTTGCGCTCCACGTCATAGGCAGCGGGTCGAAGGGCAACGCGGCCATCGTTGAGAATGCAGGCGAGGGACGCGGGGTTCTCGTCGATTGCGGCATATGCAAGCGTGACGTGTTCGCGTTCGCGGCCTCGGCCGGGTTCGACATTGGGAACCTCGAGGCCATCCTCGTTACCCACGACCATTCCGACCACGTGTCGAAGATGGGGGTCATCGTTCGCGGCTTGAGGTGCGAGGGCTTCCCGATGTACACGCTTCCCGAAGTCGCCTCTGCATCGGCTCAGCTGGACGAGGTAGCGCACTTGGTAGACGTCAGGCCGATGGCTGCAGGCGAGTCCTTCGAAGCCGCGGGCATGACGATCCATCCTATCGAGACGTCGCACGACGCCGCCGCGTCCTGTGGATTCCGCTTCGAGACCGGCGACGGGGACGCATTGGGGTACGCCACCGACACGGGATTCGCGACCGAGGAAATGCTGCATTACCTGCGCGACGTGCGCATTCTCGCGATAGAGTCCAACCACGACGTCCGCATGCTGCGCGAAGGCCCCTATCCTCGATACCTTCAGGACCGCATCCTGTCCGATTCCGGCCACCTGTCTAACGACCAGGCCGCGGAAGTGGTGCGCCAGGTGGCGACGGCGCGCCTCGAGAAGGTGGTGGCCATGCACCTGTCCGAGCACAACAACCTCCCGAGTCTTGCCCGAGAATCGCTTGAAGCCGCATTGCAGGACGCAGGCGTCGCCGCGGAGGTGCTGATCGCCTCGCAGCGCAGTCTCGTCAGCGTCCGATGATTCCTTGAAAAAGGCACGCACGCTCGTTCATTAGGTGTATACTCGCAGTCACAAAAGTTCATAAAGCGAAATGCGACGACGAAGCTTTCAGGGTCTAGCCCGTGCTGACGCAGAACACAGCCAGCATTGGACGACGCAAGGAGGGCTTCCGAGCAGTTCGACATGAACCCCGCAACGGTCGCCAGGCTTACCGCCGGGCCGTAGCGGCAAGTAGGGTTGAACCGGCGACACCGTTACCAGTCAGCTTGACGTCCTTGCCTTGCAGGTAGGGCCAAGGCGATAGATGTCCCGAGGCAACCGCTTCGGGATTTTTGTTTGTAAGGAGGAGAAATGGAGCTCAGAAGCTCGCAGGTTCGCGAAGGGATCGCGCGTGCGCCGCACCGAAGCCTTCTGAAGGCCGACGGCATAACCGACGAGGAGATGAAGAGGCCGTTCATCGCGGTGTTCAACTCGCGAAACGACATAATCCCGGGCCACACCAACCTCGACAAGATCGCCGAGGCCGTCAAGGCAGGAATCTACATGGCCGGCGGCGTGCCGTTCGAGATATCCACGATCGGGGTGTGCGACGGCATCGCGATGAACCACGACGGCATGCACTACTCGCTGGTTTCGCGCGAGACCATAGCCGACTCTCTGGAATGCGCCGTGCAGGGGCATGCCTTCGACGGCATCGTGTGCATCCCCAACTGCGACAAGATAGTGCCCGGCATGATCATCGGAGCGCTTCGCGTGAACATCCCTACGGTGTTCGTTTCGGGCGGCCCGATGCTTGCAGGCAAGCAGCCCGGCGGCTGCGGGCCCACCACCGACCTCAACACGCTGTTCGACGGGGCGGCAGCGGTTGCAGCGGGCAACATGACCGAGGAGCAGCTGTCCTTCTACGAGGACACGGCATGCCCCACGTGCGGAAGCTGCTCGGGCCTGTTCACTGCGAACTCGATGAACTGCCTGTGCGAGGCCTTGGGCATCGCGCTTCCCGGCAACGGCACGATACCCGCGGTCTATTCCGAACGCATCAGGCTGGCGAAGCACGCCGGCATGAAGGTGATGGAACTCGTGGAGAAGGGCGTGTGTATCAAGGACATCGTGAACGAGGCCGCGGTCCACAACGCCATGGAATGCGACATGGCCTTCGGAGGATCCACCAACACGGTGCTTCACCTCACCGCCATCGCGAAGGCGGCGGGATGCCCCATCACCATGGACGACTGGGACGCAGCAAGCGCCCGCACGCCGCATCTCGTGAAGCTGCAGCCTTCCGGCCCGCGTCCGCTTTCCGACCTTTACGAGGTGGGGGGCGTTCCCGTGGTCATGCACGAGCTGGCCGAGCTGGGGCTTTTGGACATGAGCGCCCTAACCTGCATGGGTCCGATGCCTGAATACATCAAGGATTGCACGAAGGCGGCCGACGGCGAGGTTTGCCGCACGCACGAGAACCCCTTCTCGGCGCAAGGGGCGCTGAAGGTGCTGCACGGCAACATCGCACCGAACGGGGCCATAGTCAAGAAGTCGGCGGTCAGCCCCAAGATGATGGAGCATACGGGCCCGGCGCGCGTCTTCGGCAGCGAAGAGGAGGCCTGCGAGGCGATCAACGCGGGCGCGATAAAGGCCGGCGACGTGGTGGTCATCCGCTACGAGGGCCCCAAGGGAGGCCCCGGGATGCGCGAGATGCTGACCCCTACCAGCTCGATATGTGGCATGGGCCTGTCCGAAAGCGTCGCGCTTATCACCGACGGACGGTTCTCGGGCGCCACGAAGGGCCCCGCGGTCGGTCATGTCAGCCCAGAAGCTGCTGCAGGCGGCCCGATAGCGCTGATCGAGGAGGGCGACTCTGTCACGGTAGACATAGAAGGCGGCGCGCTGACGTTGAACGTCGACGACGCCGAGCTTGCCAGAAGGCGCGAGACCTGGCAGGCGCCGAAGCCCAAGCATGACTATGGCGTGCTCGCGAAGTACGCGCGGATGGTCTCATCGGCAGACGAAGGAGCGTACGTGGCATGACGGACGAAGAGAAGAAGACCCGCAGGAACGCGGCAAGCGTAGGGGCGCCCAGGGGGCTGGGATCCAAGACGCCTAAGCAGGGGAAGGAAATGCTCGGCGCTGAGGCGGTCGTGGCATCGCTCGAGGCCGAAGGCGTCGACGTCGTGTTCGGATACCCCGGAGGCCAGGCGATAAAGCTATACGACGCCCTCTACGACTCCGAACAGATACACCACGTGCTGGCACGCCACGAGCAGGGCGCGGTGCACATGGCCGACGGATACGCGCGTGCCACCGGCAACCCCGGGGTCGCCATAGTCACCAGCGGGCCTGGCGCCACCAACACGGTCACCGGAATAGCGACGGCGTACATGGACTCGGTGCCCCTAGTGGTCATAACCGGCCAGGTTCCCAGGGCCGTCATCGGCACCGACTCGTTCCAGGAGTCGGACATCGTGGGCATAACCATACCCGTGGTGAAGCATTCGTTCCTGCTGCAGTCCACCGACGAACTCACGCAGACCATACGCGAGGCTTTCCATATCGCGTCAACCGGCCGTCCCGGCCCCGTGCTCATCGACATCCCGTCGGACCTGGCGGGGTCGACGATGGTGTTCGAGTACCCCGACGAGGTGAACATCCCTTCGTACAAGCCAACCTACCGCGGCAACGCCAAGCAGGTGCGCGCCGCTGCAAAGCTCATAGAGAAGGCGAAGCGCCCCGTGCTGTACGTCGGCGGCGGGGCCATCATATCCGGCGCAACCGACGAGCTTGTGGCCCTGGCCGACATGATGCGCATACCGGTCGTAGCCACGCTCATGGGCAAGGGCGCCTTCCCTGCGTCCCACGAGCTCAACCTGGGGCCGGTCGGCATGCACGGGGCCAAGTACTCGAACCTTGCCATGACGGAGTCCGACCTCATAATCTCGGCAGGGGCCAGGTTCTCCGACCGAGTGACGGGGCGGCTTTCCGAGTTCGCGCCTCACGCCGACGTGATACACATCGACATAGACCCCGCCGAGATAGGGAAGGTGCGCGAGGCGCAGGTCCCGATCGTCGGCGACCTGAAGGGCGTGCTGGACGCATTGCTCGAACAGCTTCAGAAGGACGGCG
>CBCTKQ010000108.1:0-5968 GCA_965147515.1 uncultured Eggerthellaceae bacterium
ATAGCCGGAAGCCGTCACCGCGCCGTTGTTCGTGCATTTCCCGACGAAGGCGCAGCAGAGCCCGGCGATGCCGCCGGTGGCGTTGCTCCCGCTGACCGCGCCGTTGTTCGTGCATCCGCTTATGGTCATCTGCCCCGACTCGGTGGTGTAGTATGCCGCGCCCACTATGCCTCCGGCGTTGCCCGTGCTTCCCTGCTGCGCCACGGTGGCGTTGTTCGTGCAGTTCGAGACGGTCCCTGAAAGCGTCATGCGCCCGACGACGCCGCCTATGCCGGCGGCTCCGGTTATCTTCCCAGACACCTGCACGTTCGAAACGGTGCCGTTCCCGACGAGCAGCCCCACCGCTCCGCCTGCGAGCTCGCTGTTCGCAGCCGTGAGGCCCACGTCCTTCAAGCTCAGGCTCTGCACCGTTCCGCCGTCCACTATTCCGAAGAAGCCCAGCGCGTAGTCCGCGTCGGGCGTCGTGGAGATGGCGATGCCGGACACCGTGTGGCCTGCTCCGTCGAACGTTCCGGAAAACGGCGTGCTTCCCGCGGCGGCGCCGCTGCCCTTGCGCGTGCCGGCGCCTATCGGGGTCCAGTCCGTTCCGCCCACGTCGATGTCGGCGGTCAGCTTTACGGTCTTGCCTGAATGCGAATCGCCCGAATTGACGGAGTCGCGGAAGGCCTTCAGCTGGTCTGCGCTCCCTATCGTCTGGACGTCTGCCGTCTCGTCGGCCCATGCGGGCCTGGCGCAGAAGAGGGAGACCGCAAGCAGCGCCAGCAGCACGAGCAGCGACACGGCGATGGCCCTGGCCTGCCTTCCGGCAGGCTCGTAGCCCGACGCCTCCTTCGCTATGGCCGATATGACGCCTCTGCTGGCTTTCTCCCTCGCACCCTTCATGACCGTTCCTTGTCGTGCAACTAACATGCGGCAGACTGCCGTTCATGATGCGAGTGTATGGGCTGAAAGGGCATCGAAGGCGCAGGCGTTGCGTTCGATGATGCGAGGTATGGGAGACGTTACCTATCGCGAAGGTTCGCAACCGAAGCGCTACCTTGCGGTTGCGAAAGGGATATCGAATCGCTTGCGAGCCGCCCCGCCTTCTGTCTTCCGTCCCGCAAAATGTGTCAAAAGCGAACGTCCCCCGACACGCCCTTACCCCAAGGCTTCGCGGAAGGCCACCTTGTCCATCAGCGACCCGCCGCAACTTGACCCGCTGCCTGCGGCGCAGCTGTAGCAGACGGGGTTGGTGCGGATGGAGCGCTTGGGAAGCGGCGCATCCACGATGTCGCGGACGTTGACGGCCTCTTCGATGGGCAGCCCAAGCACATGGTTGACCTCGCAGTCGTAAAGCCTTCCGTCGTAGTCGACGTTCACCTGCGAGCGGCACATCATGTGCGCGACGACGGACGCGTTGTAGTTGTCCGCGAGAAGCTTCAGGTAGTAGTCCATCTTGTCCTTGCAGACCAGGTCGGCAGCGAACCTGCCGAGCGGGTAGTTGTTGAACGCGTAGAGGCCGTTGAACTCCACGCCGTGGGCCTTCTTCAGCTGGTAGGCGTAGAACTCCTCGAGCTCGCGCTGGTCGGGCGGGAGGAAAGGGCCGTCGACGTTGTACACCAGGTCAAGCTGCAGCTCGGGGTCGATTCCATACCCACGCGAGTTCAGGTCGCGTATCTGGTCGACGACCGCCTCGAACACCCCTCGTCCGCGCTGAAGGTCGCAGTATTGCTCGTCGTAGTAGGGAAGCGACGTGACTATCTTCACCTTGTTGCGGGCGTACACGTCCTTGAAGTGCCCGTACTCCGGCGACTTCAATATCGTGAGGTTGCTTCGGACTATCACCTCGTCGGCAATCTTGGCCGCCTCGTCGACGAACCATTCCAGGTGGGGGTTCATCTCGGGGGACCCTCCGGTGATGTCGAGCGTCCGGTACCCGCCCGTATTGAAGGCCGCAAGGCACGCCTCCATGGTGTCGCGGCTCATGACCTCCTTCGACTTGGGCGAGCATTCCAGGAAGCAGTGCGCGCACTTCAGGTTGCAGGCGTACCCGACGTTGACCTGCATGGTGCCAAGCGCGGCGCTGGAAAGCAGGTCGGGGTCGTGGACGCGGTCGGCGAAGGGCCCTATTCCCAGTGCCTCGCAGCGTTCGTCGAGCATCGCGAGGTCGGCCACCTTCCGCTCCCTTGCAAGATCCAGGCCCAGCTGCGCCCTTTCGGCGTCGTAGAGCCCCACGTGCTCGCCCCTGGGGGTGACCTTGAAGTGGGGTGCATAGCGGCTGGCGGTGAGCATCTCGGCCATGTTCCCGCTGATCGCGACCGGCCTGTCCTTGATCAGGCGCACCTCGTCGGTCAGGTCGAAGTAGCGCGGATTCTCGGGGATGGTGCCGAGGTACGTGGCCGTCTGCCCGTAGTCCTCCTCGCGGTCCTCGAGGTCTGCGGACTTGACCGCCCTTACGGTGTGGCTGTAGAAGGTGGCGAACCTCAGCTTCGTGGCGATCCGGAAGTCGCCCACGTGCAGTTCTTCGACGTCGACGTCGAAGAAGGCCTGCACCCCGAACGACTTCAGCATGCGCCTGAAGTCCTCGACGTACATTGCGCCCGACAGGCACTCGCCGCGGAGGATGGGGTCGTCGTAGAAGTCCTCGGGCACCCGGCGGTCGCAGAACACGTCGGAGAAGTACAGCTCGCCGCCGGGCTTCAGCACCCGGAACACCTCGCGGAACAGCTGCTCCTTGAACGGCGAGAGATTGACGACGCAGTTCGATATGACCACGTCGACGCTTCCGTCGGGAATCATGTGCATGTCCTCTATGAACGCCTCGACGAACTCGACGTTCGACTCTTCGAAGCCGAACCGGTCCATCTGCGCCCGCTCGAAGCTTTTCGCGAACTCGAGCTGGGAAGGGGTCATGTCGACGCCGATGACCTTGCCGGCAGGCCCCACGAGCTGGCTGGCGACGTACACGTCGCGGCCGGTCCCGCACCCGAGGTCCAGCACGACGGCGCCTTCGAGCGCAGGCGGTATGGGGGACCCGCATCCGTAGAAGCGCTCGATTATCTGATCGTCCACATTCTTCAGTGCGTCAAGGACGTACTTGGGGGGAGCCGCAGAAGCGCATGCGCATGCGTCCGTGCTCAGGTCGTCGCTTGATTGAAGGATCTCGCCGTAGTAGCGCCGGACCTCTTCCCGGATCCTCTCGTCCTCGGTCACTGCCTGCTTCCTCCCGTCGAATGGGCCGCCCGCGCCGCTACGAGGCCGGTGCGGGCGCACCCAGGTCCATAGTCCAGGTCCATGTGGAACCGGTTATCGTCCTTCGTCGCCCATGCCGAAGCATTCCGTGAAGAACACCTGCACGTCCAGCCCGTACTTCTCGCACGCGTCGTCGATTGCGTCGTCCACGATGCGGGCGAGCGGCCTGGACTCGCACACTGCGCGGGCGTTTATTATCATGGAGAGCTTCTTGTGGTCGCGTATGAACAGCTGCGTGTGCTCTATGTCGTAGTCGACCCCGATGAGCGAGCACTTGTTGAAGTCCCCGGCGCCCGCCGTGGCGAACGTCTTCAGGTGCGGGACGTTGCGCTTCCGCTCGATCAGCCCCATGCGGATGCCTTCTATGATGTCGTCGACCACGGCGTTGCAGTCGATCTTCCCGCCGTCGAGCGTCTTGAAGAACATGCGGCGGTTGTACCAGGTAAGCTTCGTCTCGGCCTCGGCGAACTTCTCGTCGTCGCGCACGGAGAAGTTCTTGAGCGCGCTTACGTGCGTGGTCAGGTAGTCTGCAAGCTCGGGAATGCCCGTCTTCTCGCGTGCGGAAATGGCCATCACGGGAACGTCCGGGCATGCCTCTTCGAGGAAGGCGACGTCGCGCGCGATTTCCTCCTCGCTTAGAAGGTCGGTCTTGTTCAGCACGACGAGGTCGGCTTCCTCCAGCTGCAGCTTCATCAGGTACACCAGCTCCTCGGGAAGGTTGATGTCCGCCTTCTCGGGAAGCAGCATGCGCAGGCGTTCGGGGTCGACGATGACCATGAACGGCGACAGCGTGATCCAGTTCGCGCAATCGTCCGCAAGCCGGTGATACGTGTGGTCCAGCGCGCCGACGCCGCATCCGGGGATGTCGGACATCACGAAGACGCATCCGTCGCGGTCCTTCAGCCGGCGTATCTTGTCGATGGTGTTGTCCATCTGGTAGCAGATGCATCCCGACGCGATCTCTTCGACGGTGCAGCCGCTCGTCTGCGTGAGGTTCGTGTCGACCAGGTTGGCGCCGAGGTCGTTGGCGATGAGGCCGATGTGCCCGTGGTTCTTGTCCATGTGCTCGCCCAGGGCGATCATGGTGGTGGTCTTCCCGGCTCCCAAGAAGCCGCTCACGACCATGAAGCGGATTCGGTCCGGGGCGTTGGCGGCCACGCGGGAAGACGCCTTCGTCTGGCCGGTGTCCTCACCCGCGGCGCCCCCGTATGTGGAAAACGAGTCGTATGGCATAGCGTGTCCTTGTCCTTTGGCGGCCTAGCAGCAGCTGGCCTGGATGGGGATGTCGTCCTCGTCGCGCACTCCCTCGAAGTCCGGCGCGCCGATTATGAGCGCGTCGTAGGCCTTGTGCGTGTCCCCGATGTGGGTGGTACGGTCGCCTTCCACGTCGAACACCTTCGAATAGCGGCTGTGGCTGGCGACGGATGTAACGTTACCGCAAACGGGGCACGGCTTCCCCGTGGGGAACTTGATGTTGTTCTCGAAGAGGAAGAAATCAGGGTAATCGGGAAGCGAGCCGTCGTAGGTGACGACCTCGCCGTAGCTCTCGCACACGTCCTCCGACCAGTCGGACTTCAGGACGCGAACGGTGATGGTGGCGAAGGAAACGTCGCCGTACTTCGCCTTCTCGGCGTCGGTCAAGGGAGTCTTCCAGTTCATGAGGTAGCGCGGGTCGTTGAACCCGTTCGCCTGCAGCAGCCTGCGGAAGTCGCCCACGAACATGGCGCCCGCAAGGCGGTCGGCGCGGCCCGCGACGTCCTTCGCCACGGCCTCGGGGATGCGCCTGTCGGTGAAGACGTCCGTGAAGTACCATTCGCCGTCCTCCTTGAGGATGCGGTGCACTTCGCGCACGTAGGCTTCCTTGTCGGGGGAGAGGTTGAACGTGACGTTGGACACCACCACGTCTACGCTGCCGTCTGGGATGAACGAAAGGTCCTCGGGCACGCCGACGTGGAACTCGACGTTGGGCTGGCCGTAGCCGAACTGCTCCATCTCGCGGTCCAGGTACTTCTCGGCTATCGCGAGCCGCTCGCCGTTGGGCTCGACGGCGATCACCTTGCCTTCTGGCCCGACCAGCTGCGCGGCAAGGTACGTGTCGCGCCCGGACCCCGCGCACAGGTCGACCACCGTGCAGCCTTCCAGCAGCGGAGGCATCGGGCTTCCGAACTCGTGGAACATGTTCTTGATCTCGGCGGAGACGTTGAAGAGCTTGTCCGCGGCCTCGCCGGGAATCGTGCCGTCGGCGTCGCGCGTCCGAGCCGTGGCCTGCGGGTCCCTCGGAGCCGCCTTTGCAATCTGGGCGTAGTATTCGACCGGGTCGACGTCCATCGTGTACCAAGCCTTGTAGTCCATGGTTGTCCCCTTCCTGAAATTTGCCTAGCCGCTGATTTGCGGATAGGGATGTGTCGAATAGTAGATTACATCCAATATATGAGGCAGTCAATCAGGGAAGAATGCGTGTGACAAGGGCCAAGGGGGTACAATGAGTGAACGTCCCCTGACACACCCCCAGTCGAAGAGGAGGAGACGCCGTTGATCGGCACCATAGCCAACACGCTCACCATAGTCATAGGCTCCGCCGTCGGAAGCCTGGCGAAGCGCGGCCTGGGCGAGAAGTACCAGGAAGTGCTGTTCATGGCCATGGGGCTGGCTGCGTTCGGCATCGGCGTGAACGCGATAGTGACCGGCATGGCCGACAGCGTCTACCCCGTGCTGTTCATAGCCAGCTTGGCCATCG
>CBCTKQ010000109.1:0-5929 GCA_965147515.1 uncultured Eggerthellaceae bacterium
GCGCCGTCGCACACCCCGCAGCTTTCCACGGATGCGCCTTCACCTGGCTGAAACGACGTCCCCATCGCTCGGGCAGCGGCGGATGCGGCGAGGTCGATCGTGGACTCGTTCACGGATATGCGCCTGGACGATATCCCCGTGCGGCTGACGATCCATTCGTCGCTGGTCTGGACGAGCTTCTCCAAGTCCTCGTTTCGGACCTCAAGGCCAGGCACGGCCTTTCCGAAACCAATCGCGCATGCGCCCACGGCAATCCTCCATTTTTGAAACGTAGACAGATGCATTCAATGATACCAGATGGCGATGGCGGAACACGCCTTCCCGATGGGCCATAGAACAATGACAGTGTACCAATTATGGGATAGATAAGACTCGACGCGGGTGTAGATTGCAAGCAACAGCCAAGCAGTGCCGCGAAAGGACCGACCCATGAGCTTCACATCCGCATTCGTCCCGATGGCCTTCCACGAAGGATGCAGGTCGGGGGACGTGTCGCTTCCCGCACGCATATCCAACCTGCTTTTCGGGGCCCCAAACGCTAGAAGGGCCAACGGCATAGTGTCCGCGAAGTTCGACCTCTCTGGGTTGCTGAACAGGGTGGCTTCGAGGCTGCTCGGGCGGCAGAGGAACGTTCCCGTCTTCGCCATCGACAGGATGGGCACGGAATTCCGCGAAAGGCTTCCCCGCATATGGCTCAGCGAGAAGGTGTCGAACACGCATCACGACGGGAATCGCAGGGTGTTCGTGGAAAGCTACCCGTCGGCCCCCGACCATGGCGGCGCTGTCGCCTTGGAGCTTGGCGACCGTTACCTGGGCGAGGGGATGAAGGCGAAAAGGAGCATGTCGAAGGAAAGCCTGGAGTGCTTCAAGGCGGCCGAGATCCTATACCTCCATTCCGTCCGCAGGGGCAACCGCGAGGCCGCGGGGCGGCTTAGGCGCATCTATTCCGAGGACCTCTGCCAGGGCGATTACTGGAGGCCGCGCCTGGAGGAGCGCGCCAAGCATGCAAGAAGGAAAACGCCAGGGCGCATAGGGGCCGCGCCTCGGCTATAGTTGTATTCATCAAAGTCCGGCCGCCAGGCCGACCAGGAGGGACGTTGCCCGGCTTCAGCGAAACCTACGTGCTGCACGCGAACCGCGCCTTGGCGAACTTCGCCAAGGTCGGCAGCGCCTGCGCGGCGTTCGACTCGCCGGAGGGCGGCGCACGCGCATGCCTTGGCACGCAGCACGCAACCGCAGCAGACCTGGCCGTCTCGCAATGGGGGCTCTGGGGCGACGGCAGGGCGATAGTCGGCGACATGCATCGCCTGATCGAAGTGTACAGGCTGCTCGAACCCCACGGGCTTCAACCCTCGGTGGGAACCGCCCGCCAGGTCGCATCGTTTCTAAAGCGGCACCTGTATTCGCTGGAAAAGGCGGAATTCGACGCCTTCGGTCTCACGGAAAAGGAGAAGGCCGTATGCAGCCTGGCCGCCGAATACAGCCGCTTCCTGGACGAATCGCAGCTGATCGAGCTATGCCAGGCGCTTCCTGCCATAAGGGACAAGGTCGCCCGGCTCGACGTGCACGCAGCAGGGCCGCTTCTGCTCGATGAGCCATTGGCTGGGTTCTACGAGGGCCTGCTTGGAGAGGGGTTCGACCGCGTTGACGCCGGTTGCTGCGACGGCGGCGCGAAAGCGGCGCCCGAGCTCGTCCTGCTCGAACCCGAGGGCGCGACCGCGGTCGGCAAGATGGTGTTCGACGAGGCGAAAGCTTCGATAGCCGAGCGGGGAATGTCCGACGTCGCAATCGCGTCTTCCCGTCCCCTCGACGACTACATGGCCATGGCGCCGGCGCTCCGCGAAGCAGGTGCCGTCTGCGCCTTCGAGGCTTCGGTCCCGTTCCAGCAGACTTCTTTCGGGCGGTTCTTCGTGTCGGGGTGCAAGCTGCTGGCCATGGCGGGGTTCTTCGGCGTGAAAGACGTGCTCGAAGTCACCGACGAGGGTTGGATCGACGTTGCTACCGACGTCGCGCTCAGCCCATACGCCGGGATAGCGCCATTCGATTCCGCGCTTTTGCCCTCGCTTCGAGGCGATGGCCGCGCGCGTGCCATGGGCCGCGAGGACATGAACTCCGTCTGGCGCGCGAACAGACTGCTGGGAGCGAATGACGCGGTGTCCGACCTGTCGGCCATGAGCGCCGCCTTCCAGGGCTTCCAGGTGCTGTTCTCGCTCGAAGGCGACCCGTTCGCCGTGCTGGAACGCTTCCGCGCTGACGCAAGGCGGCTCCACAGGGGCCATCGGGCGATGGTTGAAGAGGCGGCTGTCGATGCGGCGACCGACCTGCTGCGCGCGGCATCGGACCTGCGGTGCCCCACGTCGTACATGGCGCTCTTCCCCGCATGCGCCTCGCTGCGCGTATCGGCGGTTGACGACGCCGAGGAAGGCACCGGCCGGGAAGGCCGCAAGCCGTTCGTGATGTTCGTCCCCATCGACGGCCCGTCGAGAATGGCTCCCAGGTCGTTCGACGAGGTGATCGCATGCGACGTCACCGACGCCTACCTGAACGCACGCGAGGACGCCGAATCGACGGACGGCCTGGCAGGGCAGCTAGGCCTACGCCGGCTCCGAAGGAGGATGGAGAGGTCGCGTGCCGTGTTCGCCGCATCCGAACGCGCTGCTTCGGAAAGGTTCGCCTGCGTGCTTCCTCTTCGCGACGGCGAATCGCAGGAAAGCTTCGCCTCGTTCGCCTTCGACGAGTTCCTTGAGAGGCGCTTCGGCGGCGAGATCGACGCCTCGCAGGCAAAGGCGTCCGCGCGGGGAGCCGTTCCGGAAGGCATCTCTGCTGAATCGGCATCCTTCCTTGAATCGAACGTCTTCGGGCTGGGGGAGGAGCGCCTGGTCCAAGGCGTTGGGCTGCAGCTTTCTGCGCCTTCGACGCTCTTGACGCTTCCCAAGGCCGAAAGGGGGCGCCTGACCCACCTGAAGCTTGCCGATTTCATGCGCTGCGGACGCGTCGGGGAAAGGGCCCTTGTCTCCATGTCCGCGTCCGCCATGGAAGCCTACCTGGACTGCCCGTACAAATGGTTCGTCGAAAGGGTGGTGAACCCTCGCAGGCTGGACGAGGAATTCGGTCCGCTGGAGGCCGGCAATTTCGCGCACGGGCTGCTGGAGGGGCTGTACCGTGGGCTCGCTTCGCGCTTCGACGCCGGTCGTCTTCGCGACGTTTCCCCTGAGGACGCCTACGAATTGTTCCGCGAGGCGTCGTCTGCGGCGTCCAAGGAGCAGTACGCATCCGCGCCGAACGAAGGAAGGTACGTGGCGGCGACGGGGGTGGAGGCGCTTGCCGCGCAGAGGCTCGTTTCCTGCGTGTGGCGAAGCGCCCTGCTCCATCGCGCGCTTCCGGAAGACATGCGGGTCGTCGGCATGGAATACGCGATCGGGTCGGATGACGACGGCGTTGCCGCCGCCGAGTACGCAGGCTTCGCATTGCGCGGGAAGGTCGACCGCATAGACGCGTCCGAAGACGGCGGCGCCTTTGCGGTCATCGACTACAAGGGAAGCATCGCAGGGCATGCGGCTGGCGAAGACGTCGTGTCGTTCGCTCCTTCCGAGGACGGGCGGGACATCGACCCTTCGTCCCTGCCGCGCCACGTGCAGGCCTTGGTTTACGCACAGGCGCTTCGCAGGCTTGGCGTGTTCGGCGGCTGTTGCCGCGGCGCGCTGTATACGAGTTACAAGGCAGACTCCGCATCAGGGATGGTGACGGGGTCGTATCCCGCCGGTGACAACGCCCTTGCCGCGGTGTCGGATCCCAAGTCGGCGGTCCGCATGGATTTCGGCGACTTCCTCGACATGGTCGAAAGGGCGGTGGCGGCGCGTCTCGACGGAGTGCATGCATCGTCGATCCCTCTGGAACCCTCGTACGCCGACGCGTGCAGGCACTGCAGCCTGTCGTTCTGCGAAAGGAGGCGGAAATGCCGCTGAACCCCCAGCAACAGCAGGTGGTGGACGCCCTGGACTGCAGCGTGAACGTGATCGCAGGGGCGGGGACCGGCAAGACGTTCACGTTGACGCGCCGCATCGTCGCCGCGGTGGAGCGCAGCCTGGAAAACGATCCCGACGACCCCGACCCCACCAGCCACGTTCTGGCAATAACCTTCACGCGCAAGGCTGCGGCCGAGCTCAAGTCGCGCGCAAGGCAGGCGTTCCTCGAGAAGGCTTCGGAGGGCGGCAGTATGTCCGAGGCCTACATGAGGTGCGCGCTCGAGGTGGACGGCGCGTGGATATCGACGATCCATGGAATGGCCTCGCGCATACTTCGCGAGAATGCGATAGAGTTCGGAATCGACCCCTCCTTCAAGACGCTTTCCACCCAGGCCGCATCCGAGTTGTTCTCGAAGGCGCTGCAGCTAGCCGTGGACGAGGCGATGGAGTCCGACGACGATGGGGTGGTCGACCTCGTCGAGGGCAGGGACGTCGAAGGCGCTGCGCATGCGTCCAACAGCTTGGCCGCCATGGTCGAGACGCTTCTCGACGCCACCTCGTACATGCCTGACGGGATCGATTCCGTCGTGGTCAGGCGTCCGGCATGCAGCTATCGCGAGGCGGTGGCGCCTTTCCTGAAGCAGGCCTCCTTGGTCCGCAGGCTGTTCGACGAGGACGGCTGGCCCGACGGAGAGGCCTCCAAGCTTCCGGAAATCGCCGAACGGATGGACTCGGCCGCGTCGGCCCTTAAGGCATGGCTTTCGGCCTACGACGACGCCCTTCATGCCGACGCCGAGCCTCCCGACCTTGACGGCCTGTTCGAATCGGCGCTGTCGTTTCCTTCCACCACCCCCAAGTTCGGGAAGAAGTCAGACCACTACGAGGCGATGATGGCGTACCGGCTGCAGTACAAGCTCCTTGCCGAACGCCTGGCCATGTTCTCCGCGTCCGGAAGGGCTGCAAGCCTCGTCCGCTTCGCCAGGTCCGTGAAAAGGCACCTCGACGCCCTCAAGCGCGCCGGCCAGACCAAGTTCACGGAAGGCGACCTGCTCGTCGCCTGCAACGACAGGCTGTCAGACCCTGCCTATTCGCGGATACTCGAACGCTACCGCGCGCAGTTCCAGTGCATCATGCTCGACGAGTTCCAAGACACCGACCCGCTCCAGATGGCCATAGTCTCCAAGCTTGCCGCGCAGCCCGACTATGGCATGGGCACCCCTGCGCTGTCGAACGTCTGCACCGTGGGCGACATGCAGCAAAGCATCTACCGGTTCCGCGGAGGCGACGTCGAGGAGACGCTGAAGCGCATGGAAAGCATCGAGGAAGGGCGCGGGAAGCAGTTCCAGCTGACGGGGAACTACCGCTCGCACAAGGACGTGCTCGACGCGGTCGAGGCCGTTTTCTCGCAGCCCGGGGTCTTCGGCGAGGAGTTCCTGAGGCTTGATGCGTGCCGCGGCGAGGCGACGGGTGCAAACGTCGCCTTCGACGGCATCCCCAGGGTGCAGTTCGAGTTCGTCCATGGGAAGAGGGCCGCGCGGGGCGTTCCGGGCGTGGCGTCGGCCGAAGTCCGGGCCGTATGCGCTGCCGAGGTGGCACGGCACTTCAGAAGGCTCGCCGACGCAGGGGCGCGTCCTTCCCACATGGCGCTCCTGCTTGGGAGGATGACCTATGCAGACGCGTATGCGGACGCCCTGCGCGACGCCGGGTTCGAATGCGCGATAACCGGCGGGTCCGTTTTCGCAGACACCGTCCAGGCCGGGCTTGTGGACATGCTGCTCAAGCACGCCACGAACCGCTACGACGACGCGCCCTTGCTGAACGTGCTAACGTCGCCGTTGTTCCAAGTGTCCGACGATGCGCTGCTTGCGCTATGCAGGAAAAGGACGGCGGACGGCGTCGCAAGCATGCAGCTTTCCCGGTCGTTCGCCTCGTTCGAGGGCAGCGAGCAGCTGTCTGACGCCGAG
>CBCTKQ010000110.1:0-5776 GCA_965147515.1 uncultured Eggerthellaceae bacterium
GGCGTCATCGGCACGTGGCTGGACATCGCCGGCCGGTTCGACCGGTTCGTGACGAAGCGCTCGAAGGACGGGGGCAACCTGTCGCAGGGCCTTTCCACGGCCATAATGCTGTTCTGCTTCGGAACCCTTTCCATACTGGGGCCCATGAACAGCGCGCTCCACGGCGACGAGACCTACCTGTTCACGAACGCCATGCTCGACCTGGTCACGTCCATGGTGCTGGCGTCGTCGTTCGGGTTCGGCATAGCGCTGGCGGCCATCGTGCTGTTCTGCTGGCAAGGCAGCATATATCTGCTTGCGGCGCAGCTTGCGCCGCTTCTGACCTCCGAGCTGATGGCGGAAATCACCGTGGTGGGAGGCTTTTTGATACTGGCGTCGGGCCTAGGGATATTGAAGCTGAAGGAGATCCCGGTGATGAACCTGCTGCCGTCGCTGCTGGTCCCGCCGGTCTGGTTCGGGCTGGTCGCGCTGACGTCCGGCCTGTTCTAGCCGACTAGGGGCAGCCGGGCGTCAGCGTTTTCAGAACATGGCCGGTGGCTTGCCGGCCTATTCCTCGATTTCCATGCGGACGAACTTCTTGGGCTTGGCGTTGCAGATGGGGCACCTGTAATCCTTCGGAAGCCCCTCGGGATAGCCTCGCTCTATGTATCCGCATACCGAGCACTTCCAGACGACGCGGGCCTTCTTCCTGGGCGCGGTTGCTTGGGAGTCTTGGGTGGATGCCGCCATGGAAATCCCCGGGCTATTCCTTGATCATGACGAACATGTCCTTGGTCGCCCCGCAGACGGGGCATACCCAGTCGTCGGGAATGGCTTCGAAGGCGGTTCCGGGGTCGATTCCGCCGTCGGGGTCGCCGATTGCAGGGTCGTAGATCCATCCGCAGACTTCGCATTCGTACTTGGCCATCTCGTCCTCCAATCCGTTGGTGGCGTCGTGTTGACGAGACCATGATGGGGCAGCAGGCCCTGTGCGGCATCGCGAATCGCGCGTTGCTTTCAACTTGTTAGAATGACGACATCTGGACGTGGGAGCATTGCGGGGGCGTTTCCTGGAACTGCCCGGCCCGTCGCCGCGCGTTGGATTCGAAAGGAGCGGGGAGGAAGCATGCTTGTTTTGGAAGAGCCATACGTGTCGCCGTTGCTGGTGGAATGGGCGGCGAAGTCGCAGCATCCCGTGCTGGCCAACGCCTTCGCGGAGCGCCTTGTGCGCGACGGGGCGGCGCTTAACCTGGTGGGCGACGACGAGGCGGCGGCACGCATAGACGCGGGAGAGCGCGTGTACTCCAATTCCGAGAACGCTCTGGACTGGGTGCTTTCGCACACGCACGACCGCGCGCTTGCGGACGCGATCGCCTTCTCGAAGGACAAGGCGCGCATGCGCAGGGAGCTTGCGCCGCTTTCGCCCGGCCTTTTCTACAGGGAGCTCACGCGGGAGGAACTGGCGCAGGCCGACCCGGGAGAGCTGCCGTACCCGGTGGTGCTGAAGCCCGCCGTCGGGTTCTGCTCGATGGGGGTCTACGCCATAGGTTGCGAGGACGACTGGAACCGTGCCCTGGCCGACATCGAGGAAGGGGAGCGCGTCTGGGCCGAGCGCTACCCCGGCAGCGTCGTGGACACGGGGCGCTTCGTGGTGGAGGGCTACGTCGAGGGTGCGGAATACGCCATCGACATGTACTACGACGGAGAGGGGCGTGCGCACTGCCTGAACGTGATGCGCCACGACTTCGCGTCGCCCGACGACACGAGCGACCGGCTGTACAACACTAGCCACGAGGTGATCGCCGGGATGCAGCCGGCCTTCAAGGAATGGCTCGACAAGGTGAACGAGGTGCTGGGGGCGCGCGACTTCCCGGCGCATGTGGAGGTGCGAGTGGATGCAGAGGGCGACATCGTGCCCATCGAGTTCAACCCGCTGCGCTTCGCGGGGCTCGGAGGAACCGACCTGGCGTACTGGGCGTGGGGTGTGCGCACCTACGAGGCGTTCCTGGAAGGGGACGACGTCGACCTGATGGCGCTAAGCGAGCCCCACGCCGGCAAGGTGTACACCATGTCGCTGCTGAACCCGCACGCCGACGCCGACTTGTCGCGCCCGTTCATGTACGACGAGTTCGCGTCGAGGTTCTCGAAGGTGCTGGACTTCCACCGCTTCGACGCCAATGCGGTGGGGTCGTACGGCTTCCTGTTCCTGGAAACCGACGAGGCCACCGCCGACGAGCTCGACTTCCTTCTGCATTCCGACCTGCTGGAGTTCCAGGGCTAGGAGCGCCCTTGGCCCCTTCGATTGTGCGGCCGCCCGTCGCGTGCTATAGTCCCACTGCAAGTTGGCTCCGATCGGGCCGCACATGAGGCGTGCGCGGCGCAATAATGTCTTGGGGAATGCGGGTGCGAATCCCGCGCTATGCCAGTAACCGTAAAGCCTTGACGGGCAGGCGCGCCACAGGCGTCCTGCCAGCAAGCGAAGTCGGAATACCGAGCCGAAAAGACCGGGAGCCCTGGAAGAAAGAGGTCGAAACATGATCGCCTACCGCAACGAAAAGAAGAACGGATCCCTGCACATGAAGAAGGCGCTTGCCCTGCTGGCATCGCTGCTGCTTGCGGCGACGCTTGCCATGACGGGGTGCGCGCAGAGTGCTTCTTCGGCCGCGTCGTCCAGCCAGGCCAGCAGCGCGCAGTCGTCGGCTGCCCAGGCGGCTGCGCAGGACATCAACGTGACGCTCGTCGTGCTCGACCCGGCGGACGAGGCCTTGAAGGCCGCCGACGAGGGCGTCGTCATCGACGAGGGCGCCACCGTCTACGACGCAATAGAGGCGTCCACCCTCGACGCCCAGATAGAGGACGGCAGCTACGGCAAGTACCTCACGTCCATGGCCGGGGCCACGGCCGAGGGACGCAGTGGCTGGGTGTACACCGTCAACGGCGAGGAAGTCATGGAGTCCATCGACTCCTGCGTGCTGTCCGACGGCGACGTCGTCGAGTTCAAGTACATCACCATGTAGGTCGGGGCGCTTTCGGGCGCCCTTTCGTTTAGCATTCCTCGCAGATGGCCCACGTCATGAAGGGTTTCGCGTCGTTCCATCCGGCGGTCGTGTTCGCCTTCTTCGCGTGCGCCGTCGTGCTGACGGTGCTGGCGATGCGCCCCGCGCTTCAGGCCGCAGGCGTCGTGTGCGCCGCGGCCTTCTATCTTTGCGTGCGGGGGCACACAGGCTGGAGGACGGTGGCGGCCCTGGTGCCGGTGTTCGTCGTTTTGACGCTTGTGAACCCGCTGTTCAACGCGCGGGGCGACACGGTGCTGTTCACCTGGCTGGGAGGCCGCCCCTACACCGCGGAAGCGCTCGTCTTCGGCGCGTCCACGTCGGCCATGTTCGTGGGGGTGCTGCTATGGTTCTTCAGCTACAACCACGTGATGACCAGCGACCGCTTCACATACCTGTTCGGAAGGCTGGCGCCTGCGCTTGCGCTGGTGTTCACCATGGTGCTGCGCCTCGTGCCCACCTATCAGCGCAAGGCGCGCGGCATCGCGGTAGCGCGGGCTTGCGTGGGGCATGGCGCGTCGCAAGGCAGCCTGCGCGAACGCACGCTGGCAGCGACCGCCCTGCTTTCCGCGCTAGTGGGGTGGGCCCTGGAAGGCTCCGTCGTGACCGCCGACTCCATGTGCAGCCGCGGCTTCGGAACCGGCCGACGCTCCACCTTCGCCCGCTACCGCTTCGGGGCGCGCGACGGATGCCTTGCGGCCGCGCTGGCGCTGCTTCTCACAGGGGCGGCCGCCGGCGTCGCATCGGGCGCGCTTTCCATGGGCTTCTTCCCCACGCTGACTGTGCCTGCCGCCGCGCCGTGGGGTGTCGTGGGGAGCGCCTGCTTCGTGGCCTTCCTGGCCGCGCCTGCCGCCATCGACCTATGGGAGGCCGCCTCATGGCGCATTTCTCTGTCGAAGGCCTGACGTTCTCGTACCCCGGTTCCGACCGCCTGGCGCTGGACGGCGTCACTTTCTCCGTCAAGCACGGAAGCTACGTCTGCGTGTGCGGGAAGAGCGGATGCGGGAAGACCACGCTTCTTCGCCACCTGAAGACGGTGCTCGCCCCGTACGGCAGGCGGTCGGGGCGCGTGCTGTTCAACGGCATGCCGCTGGCCGATGTCGGCGAGCGCGACCAGAGCGCCCAGATAGGGTTCGTCATGCAGGATCCCGACGCGCAGATCGTCACCGACAAGGTGTGGCACGAGCTGGCGTTCGGGCTGGAGAGCCTGGGCTGCGATGCGCCCACAATGCGGCTCCGCGTGGCCGAGATGGCCAGCTACTTCGGCATACAGGGCTGGTTTCATGCGGACGTGCGCGACCTGTCGGGCGGCCAGAAGCAGCTGCTGAACCTGGCATCGGTCATGGCGATGCAGCCCAGCGTGCTTGTGTTGGACGAGCCCACTAGCCAGCTGGACCCAATCGCGGCTGCAGACTTCCTGACCACCGTGCGCAAGATCAACATGGAGCTGGGCATCACCGTGATAATCACCGAGCACCGCCTGGAGGACGTATTTTCTACGGCCGACCACGTGCTGGTGATGGAGGGCGGCCGCCTGGCCTGCGACGGGCCTCCGCGCGAGGTGGCCTCCGAGCTCTATGCGCGAGGCGACGACATGACCCATGCGCTTCCGGCGCCTGTGCGCATCTTCTACGGGGTGGAGGAACGTGACAGAGGTCGGGCGGTTCGCCACGCTGAAAAAGCGCAGGCGGTTGCCGAAGCGGTCGCCGGGGCCGGCGCGTCTAGCTCCATGCTGGCGGAAAGCTGCCCGCTCACGGTGCGCGAGGGACGCAATTGGCTGACCGAGCGCGTGCAGGACGTGCCGCCCGAGAGCGTATGGCTGCCCGAGGGCGAGCTTGCCGAATGCGGGGAGCGCGATGCGGCGCTTTCCATGCGCGAGGTTTGGTTCCGCTATGCGAGGGGCGGCAGCGACGTGCTGCGCGGCGTGGACCTGTGCGTGCCTGCAGGCCAGACGTTCGCCGTCGTGGGCGGCAACGGCACGGGCAAGTCCACCATGCTGAAGTGCGCCTGCGGGGTCCTTAAGCCGTACCGCGGGCAGGTGCGCGTGCTCGGGCGCAAGCTGAAGGACTGGAAGCCCGACGAGCTCTTCCGCGGCGGCGTGGCGATGCTTCCGCAGGACCCGCAGAACCTGTTCGTCAAGAAGACGGTGCGCGAGGACCTGCTGGAGATGCTTCCCGCGCATGGGGCTGCCCCCGGCGAGCGCGATGCGAAGGTGGCCGAGGTGGCCGCCGTGTGCGACGTGTCCAGGCTTCTGGACGCGCACCCCTTCGATCTGTCGGGTGGCGAGCAGCAGCGCGCGGCCCTGGCGAAGGTGCTGCTGTGCGAGCCGCGGCTTCTGCTGCTGGACGAGCTCACCAAGGGCATCGACAGCTTCTTCAAGCGCGAGCTGGCGCGCATCTTCGACCGGTTGAAGGACCGCGGGGCCACCATCGTAATGGTCTCGCACGACGTGGAGTTCTGCGCGCGGCACGCCGACTCGGTGTCGATGTTCTTCGACGGCTCGGTGGTCGCCTCGGGCACGCCCAGGCGTTTCTTCTCGCAGAACGGCTTCTACACCACGGCGGCGAACCGCATGAGCAGAGGCGTGTTCGCCGACGCCGTGACCGACGAGGACGTGATCGAGCTGTGCCTAGGGTAGGGAAGGGGGGCGCAGCCGAGCGCCGGGAAACGCCGCCTGAAGGCCGAATTGCAGCCGGAGGCGGAGAGGCCGTGAAGGAGGCCCCGAAGGCGCGTCCTTGGAAGAC
>CBCTKQ010000111.1:0-5662 GCA_965147515.1 uncultured Eggerthellaceae bacterium
AAACATCCGCATCGAGCAGCCCGAACCCCAGCCTGAGCACAAGATGCAGTTCTCGGCCCCCGAGTCGGCGCTTGAGAACACGTCGGTTCGAAGCGCGGTGTCGTCGGGGCAGTCCGCGGCGGCCCAGCAGGTCGCAGCCGCCGGCGCGGCCGCGGCAGGGGCCGCGCCGAAGCCGGCCCAGCAGAAGGCGGCCACGTTCGTCAAGGACAAGGACGACCCGTTCGCCAACGTCGGACGCAACGACCCGTGCCCCTGCGGCAGCGGCCTGAAGTACAAGAAGTGCCATGGCAAATAAGGAACTGGAGGCGTTGCAGGCGCGCGTCGACGACGCGCGGAAGTTCCTGCACGTGGACGAGAAGTCGCAGGAGCTGGAGTCGCTGGAGCAGAAGATGGCCTCACCCGGCTTCTGGGACGATTCCGCCAGCGCGCAGGAGGTGTCGAAGGCCGCGTCCGACATCCGCGACCTGATAGCCGAATACGACGCCGCCGCATCGAAGCTCGACGACGCCACAGCGGCCTACGAGCTTTCCGCCGAGGACGAGGGGTTCGCCTCCGAATACGAGTCGGCCGTGCGCGAGCTTGAGAAGATGCTCGACTCGCTTGAGGTGTCGTCGTGGTTCTCGGGACGCTTCGACTCGGGCTCGGCCATCCTTTCCATCAACCCTGGGCAGGGCGGCCTGGAGGCCCAGGACTGGACCGAGATGCTTTACCGCATGTACCGCCATTACGTGCAGAACAAGGGCTGGAAGCTCACCGAGCTTGACATAGTGCCAGGCGAGGGGATCGGGCTGGACAAGGCGGTGGTGCAGATCGACGGCCGCAACGCCTACGGCATGCTGGCGTCCGAGGCCGGGGTGCACCGGCTGGTGCGCATATCGCCCACCGACGCGAAGAAGCGCCGCCACACCACGTTCGCCTCGGTCGAGCTGCTTCCCGTGCTCCCCGAAGACATCGAGGTGGACCTGAACCCTGCCGACGTGCGCGTGGACGTGTACCGGTCAAGCGGGCCAGGCGGCCAGTGCGTGAACACCACCGATTCCGCCGTGCGCCTCACGCACATCCCCACGGGAATAGTCGTCACGTGCCAGAACGAGAAGAGCCAGCTCCAGAACAAGGAGGCGGCCTTCCGCGTGCTCCGCGCGAAGCTCTACGAGATCGAGGAGCGCAAGCGCGCCGAGGAGATAGACGGCCTGCGCGGCGAGGTGATGGAGAACTCGTTCGGTTCGCAGGTGCGCAACTACGTGCTGTACCCCTACCAGATGGTGAAGGACCTCCGCAGCGGCGAGGAGACGGGCAACGTCGACGCCGTGCTCGACGGCGACCTGGAGGACTTCGTCATCGGCTACCACAAGTGGAAGGCCTCGCAGTAGGGCGACTGCCTCGAACTAAGTTGGGAGAGGCGGAAAGCCCCGAGCTCTCCGCGGGGCTAGGCTCCCGCGGCGCGGGTTTCGGCGGAGGTTCTGTGGAACTCGGCGCCGCTTCGCGACGCCTCAGACAGTCCTCGACCCCCGTCTCCGCCAAAACCCACGCCGCAGCCTAGCAAGCGGATTCGCTGCGGAGCTTTCCGCCTCTTTCGAGTGGGTTTTTTCGGTTCCTTTGGCTTACCTCGAATCTACTACTCTTAGAGAGTCCCTTCTCCAGCACGTCGCTGCCGCTGATCTGCCTAGTGGCGCAGCTCGCTGCGCCCACATGAGCCCCCTGCGTGGATTTCCGCTCCATAAGCCCTGTCGAGACAGAGCAACGCCTTGCAAGGATTTCGAACAGGCGCGCGGCTGTGTGGATGATGCGCATATAACCACGTGTCTGTCTAAATGCCACGACGTCCAGCCATGTCTCAGCGTGAGCGATGCATGCTGCAATTTGCGTATAACCATAAAAGGCGATATTTCCTCGAATACCATAGGATATTTATCTCCATGAACCTCATTCTTAATGAAACTTGCAAAATTCCTGAATCAAACTATCATGTTTGCAAAACAATAAATGAATAAAGCTTAACTTGACCACACACGTTGCATTCATAGGCTGTTCGAGCAGGGGATGATCGATATGCTCACGAATGAAGCTAAGTGTGGCAACCCGCCGCTTCGGGGAAGGCGGCCTTGGGTTGCAAGGGCGTTGGCATGCCTTCTGGTCTCAGGCAGCGCCTGCGTCCCAATGATGGCGGCAAACGTCGCGGACGCTCCCGCCGTATGGGTTCTGGCGTCCGTCTCCGTTCCCGCCTTGGTCGCGATGGCGTTGCTGTTCGCGTTCCTGCGGCAGGAAGGCGGTATCGTCAGGCGCCTGCTCGGAATCCTCTCACGGGGCGCGTTGGCCGCACTTGGGGCAGTCGCCGCCACGGGGGCCTTCGGGCTGGCCGCGTTCCTGCTGGAGCTGTCGCTGTTCGGGTCCATGGGAACTCAGGCGGCCTTGTCGCTGCTTGAGGCCCTGGCATACGCAGGCGCCGTGCTGCTATGCCCCTTGGCGGCCATGATGTTCGCAGGGTCGTACCGAAGGCAGGCCCTCCCGCCGCACCCCATTGCAGAAGCCAGGTCGGTCCGAGGGGCCTACGTTCCTATAGCCGCGACCACCGCGGCCGCTTTCCTTGCCGGGTGGCTGCTGGACCTCGCCTTCTCCTTCGTGTCGTCGGGGCTTGCCGCCGCGAGCCTGTTCTGCGCGGCATCCGCCGCATTGGGCGCCGCTTGGCTGTATGCGGTCGCGCTGGAGTGCCGCAACACGCGGGCCAGCGGCGGGAGCAGCGATTGGTGGAGGTCGAAGGTCCGCACCTTGTGGCGCAGACGCCTGGGCAGGGCGGCCAACGCGGGCATGGCTTGCCTGCTTGCGCTCGTCCTTGCGTTCTCCACGTTCGGCGACGCGCTGCCCGCCCTCGCCGAAGAGCTCCAGGCCCAGCCCGGCCCCACTCCCGCCGAGCCCGAGGTGTACGAGCCGCCCTCGGACCTCCAGGAGACGGACGCCGCCTTGGGCGGTACTGACGCAAGCCAGCCTGCAGAGCCTTCGGGCCTGCAGGACGAGGCGGCGCAAGGCGAAGAAGATTCCAGCGCTGTGGAAGACGCGCCCGAGCCGGATGTCCCGGCGCTTCCCCCCGTCGACTACTACGAGCAGCCCGGCCTGGAGGGCGAGCCCGTGGCGATGGAGGAGGACGCCACCCTGCTCAAGACCTCGGAGCGCACCTACACCACGGTGATAGGCGGCGCGGCCATAGCCTACGAGACCCCATCGGGGGACGTCCGTGCCATCGACAACACCATGGAGCCTGCGCCCTCGGGCGCCCTGGCGGAGCCCGAGGTCTACCGCAACAGGGAGAACGCCTTCACTGCCGAGCTGCCCATAGACGACGGCGATGGCGAACGCGGGCTGGTGCTGAAGATAGGGGCCCATCGGGTTGCCATCGTCCCGCAAGGCGTCGACTTCAGCCGCTCCGTCGCCCGCGACGAGGCGGTGCGCTACACCGAGGCGCGCGAGGGCATCGACTGGCAGTACACGCTGGTGGGTTCCCTCGTCAAGGAGGACATCGTCCTGAACCAACCGGCGGAAGAGCAGCCCTTCGATTCGCTGCTGAAGCTTCCCGAAGACCTCGCCGCCCGCATGGACAACGGCGTGTGCCGCGTCTACGAGACGGCCAGCGGCGAGAACGTCATGGACATCACGGCTCCCCTCATGACCGACGCGCTCGGCGAGGTGTGCGACGACGTGTCCCTGTCGTTGGAGCGCACGGACGCGGGCACGCTCCTCCGGCTGCTGCCGAACTGGGGGTGGCTGTCCGCGGGCGAGCGCGCATACCCCGTGCGGATCGATCCCACGGACAACATCGCGCCCTCGTCCGTGCGCGTCGGGTGCGTGGAGCAGCGCTCGCGCAACGGCGTCATAGGCGAGAACGGCTACTCATACGCGGGCTACGACGACGGCGTGAAGACGGGCACGAGCGCCTTCAAGCCGGGCGGCCACGGCATCTGCCGCGTCTACGCCGAGATCAACTACGACTTCGGCTACATCATGAGCGAGGCGCGCATCGACTCGGCCACCTTCTCGCTGTCCCAGTACCGCGAATGGTCGGGAGGCCAGACCAACTTCGGGCTGTACCGCGTCGTGGACCC
Source organism: uncultured Eggerthellaceae bacterium (assembly GCA_965147515.1). Lineage (GTDB taxonomy): Bacteria > Actinomycetota > Coriobacteriia > Coriobacteriales > Eggerthellaceae > MGBC163016. The sequence goes on from CBCTKQ010000111.1 coordinate 4,095, forward strand.
GTGGTCCTTCGACGGCCTCACCTGGGCCAAGCAGGAGGGCCTGGGCCACGAGCTCGTCGGCTTCCAGCAGGCGCGCACCTACCGGGGCTACATCGACTGGGACGTGCGCGAGTGCGTCAACAACTGGGTGCAGGGGGTTTGGACGCAGCGGGGGTTCTGCGTCAAGGCCGAGTACGAGCGCGGCATGCAGTGCGAGCTGTTCCAGAACAGGAGCTCGGCGAACCCTCCCAGGCTGACCATCAACTGGTCGGTGCCAGACCCGGTGGACGAGGGGCGCCCGCTGGACGACACCACCGTGGTCCTGCGCACCCTCACCGAGCACGACGCCGACAACCGCCTGCAGCTCGACGGCGTGTTCGCAGACGGGCTGGCAACGCCTCGGGCCACCGTGCTCTACACCCTCGACCCCGCAGGCGACACGGGCGTGTCATACGCCTCGCGCAGCTACAAGTACCCCGACTCGTCGAGCTGGCAGGACTCCGTCCCCAACGCCACGCGCTACAAGGACAAGCTCTCGAACTGGCAGAGCCACGTGTTCTCCAGCCTCGCCTACGACACCCTCTACAAGGTGCGCGCCCTGGCATCCAAGGACGGCGCGGTGGGGCGCGAGGCCTCGTCCGACTCGTTCCTGGTGTACAAGGCCACGTCGAAGGACACGCTTCCCTACATAGCGGGGCACTACGGGGTCACGCTCGACCAGCTGGCCCGCGACAACCGCGTGCAGGACTGCCTGGTGGTGGGTGGCAACACCATATTCGTGCGCAACCCCAAGACCAACGCGCCCTACAACCCGCAGGACCTGACCGAGGACCAGAAGCGGCGCATCGACTCGGGGCTGATGGGGCGCGGCAAGCACTGCGAGTACGGCTTCGAGCCGGTCAACATGAACACCGGCAACTTCGTTCTGGAAGGCATCGACGCGACGGCCGCTGATGTCATGGGAGACTTCGAGCTAAGGCGCACGTACAACTCGAAGGCGGCGGGAGAGTCGGGCGCGATGGGGCGCGGCTGGTCGATCGGATACACCGACCACCTGTCCGCCGAGGCCTCGGGCGCCCTGGTGCTCACCGCCTCCGACGGCGCCTCCTGCTGGTTCGACCCGGACGGCGAGGGAGGATACGCGCTGGACGGCGACGCCGGCTACGAGCTGGAGCGCATAGCCTACAAGGCCGACGGCGTGGCGGAGGACGCCCCCGACCTCTACCGCTACGAGGTGACAGGCAGGGACGGCACCGTGCGCTCGTTCGACTGCTACGGCATGCTGACGGGCGTGACGGACAGGCGCGGGCTGACGACGACCGTCGAGTACGACGGCCTGCACCAGGTGTCGCGCGTCGTCTCGCCATCGGGTCGCGCGTACGCCTTCGAGCACGACGCCATGGGCCGGATATCGTCCGCGACGCTCCCCGACGGGAGCAAGGTGTCCTACGCCTACGACGCGCACGGCGACCTGGTGGAGGTGACGGAGGCCGGCGGCGGCAGGATAACCTACGCATACGACGAGCAGGGCCGCATGACGGAATGGCGCGACCCCTCCGGCGCCCCGGTCGTGCGCAACGAGTACGACG
>CBCTKQ010000112.1:0-5627 GCA_965147515.1 uncultured Eggerthellaceae bacterium
GGAGTAAGGCTCTGTTAACTCCTCTTTAATTCGAAGGCCCTCGCTCCGCGGGGGCCTTTTTGCATCTACAATGGTATGCATTCGATCGAAACGCCCGCCAACGAGCGACCTTGGCGGGGCGATGCGGGGCACGCCCGCGTCAGGAGGCGGAATTGGGCGAAGAGCATGCAGGCATGAATCCCCAGCAGGACTTCGTGCTGAAGACGATAGAGAACAGGGACGTCCACTTCATACGATGCTGGTTCACCGACGTGCTGGGCAACATGAAGTCGTTCGCCGTGGTCCCGGGCGAGCTTGAGAACGCCTTCGCAGGAGGCATGGGGTTCGACGGTTCCAGCATCCGCGGGTTCAGCGCCACCCAGGACTCCGACATCCTCGCGTTCCCCGAGCCGGGCACCTTCCAGGTGCTTCCGTGGCGCCCCGAGTCGAACGCCGTGGCGAGGATGTTCTGCGACATCCGCAAGCCAGACGGCGCCCCGTTCGAGGCCGACCCGCGCCACATACTGAAGCGCGCCATACAGAAGGCGTCCGACGCGGGGTATTCGCTGAACGTCGGGTGCGAGATGGAATACTTCTACTTCAAGGACTCAAGCGGCACCGAGCCGCTCGACTTCGGCACGTCGTTCGACCTGACGTCGCTGGACTACGCAAGCGACCTGCGCCGCGACACGGTGCTCACGTTGGAGAAGATGGGCATCCCCGTGGAATACTCGCACCACGAATGCGGGCCTTCCCAGCACGAGATCGACCTGCGCTACTCGGACGCGCTTTCCATGGCCGACTCGGTGATGACGTACAAGCTGGTCGTGAAGGAAATAGCCATGAAGCACGGCGTGTACGCGTCGTTCATGCCGAAGCCCATGGAAGGCGTGCCCGGCAACGGGATGCACGTGCACCTGAGCCTCTTCGACGCAGACGGGTCGAACGCGTTCTTCGACGAGTCGGACGAGTCGGGCTACGGGCTCTCGTCCACGGCCAAGCACTTCATCGCCGGCATCCTTGCGCATGCGAAGGAGCTCTGCCTGGTCACGAACCAGTACGTGAACTCCTACAAGCGCCTGTGCGGGGGCATGAACGCGCCTTCCACCATCGCCTGGGCGCGCCACAACCGCTCGACCATGGTGCGCATACCCGGATACAGGCCGAACAGCGCCGACGCCTGCAGGGTAGAGCTTCGCAATCCCGACCCGGCCTGCAACCCCTACCTGGCGCTTTCGGCGATGTTCGCCGCCGGGCTCGACGGCATCGAGAAGGAGATGGAGCTGTGCGCCCCGCAGGAGGACCACGACTTCTTCAAGATGTCCCCCGAGCAGATAGCAGCCCTTGGCATCGAGACGCTTCCCCGCACGCTTGGCGAGGCGGTCGAGGCCTTCGCGGCCAGCAGCCTGATGCGCGAGGCCCTCGGCGCGCACGTGCACGAGTACCTCGTCGAGACGAAGCGCAAGGACTGGCTGAGCTACCAGCAGGTCGTCACGCCCTGGGAGCTTGACCGCAACTTGGCGGTGCTTTAGCCGTGAAGAAGGTCATATTCATAGCAGACTCGCTGGACAACGCGCACAAGTTCCAGCAGGTGCTGTCCAAGATGGACGTCGAGGTGGTGGCGGGCTCGTCGTCGCACTTCAAGCCGCTCCTCATGCAGGAGCCTTCGTGCGACCTGGTCGTGTACGAGGCGTCGGGGAAGGCGCAGTCGAACGTGTCCGAGGCCGAGTCGCTGTGCAAGGCCGACGGAGTGCCGGCCATGCTGCTGATCGTGCGCCCCGAGCAGCTTCCCGACTTCAGGCTGCCGGTGCAGGTGAGTTCCGACTTCGTCACAACGTCCGCGTCGACCGACGAGTGCGCGGCCCGCATACGCCTTCTGCTGTGGCCCGGCAGCGAGCCGCATTCGGGAGACTTCATCGCCATAGACAACATGACCGTGAACCTTGCAACCTATCAGGTGAAGGTCAACGGCGAGCCGCTGGACTTCACGTACCTTGAATATGCGTTGCTGGCGTTTTTGGTCACGCATCCCGGGCGCACGTATTCCAGGGACACGCTTCTGCGCCGCGTGTGGGGGTTCGACTACTACGGGGGCTCGCGCACGGTTGACGTCCACGTCAGGCGCGTGCGCGCCAAGCTCGGTCCCGACCTCGCGCAGCGGCTCGAAACCGTGCGTGGTGTAGGATATCTCTGGAACATCTAGCCCGCTTCTGGAAAACCTAGCCGGGAGGTCCCAACCCATGCAGAAAACAGTGGCCGTCATAGACGGCAATTCCTTGATGCACAGGGCATACCATGCCATACAGACGCCCATGGAGGCCAAGGACGGAACGCCCACCAACGCCGTGTTCGGCTTCATGCAGATGTTCTGCAAGTTCGTAGAGGAGACGGCGCCTGACGCCGTGATCTGCGCCTTCGACGAGGGAAAGCCCACGCACCGACTGGCCGACCTTCCCGAGTACAAGGCCCAGCGCCCCCACATGGACGACGAGCTTCGCGTGCAGTTCCCCGTGATAGAGGAGCTGCTCGACTCGATGAACGTGCCCGTCGTGAAGTGCCCGGGCTGGGAGGGTGACGACGTGCTCGGCACCATAGCGGCCCGCGACGAGAAGCTGGGGTACCGCACGCTGCTGGTCACGGGCGACAAGGACGCCTGCCAGCTCGCAAGCCCGCTCACCAGCATAGTGAACACGAAGAAGGGCATAAGCGACGTGGTGGTGCTCGACCCCGAAGGGGTGCTGGAAAAGTACGGCGTCGCGCCCGAGCAGTTCACCGACTACCTGGGGCTGATGGGCGACTCGTCCGACAACATACCCGGCGTTCCCGGCATCGGGCCCAAGACCGCCACCACCATGCTGCAGAAGTACGGCGACATGGAGGGTGTCTATGCCCACATCGACGACTTCAAGGGCAAGCAGAAGGAGAAGCTCGAGCAGAACCGCGACCTGGCGTTCCTAAGCCGCCAGATAGCCACCATAGTGTGCGACCTGGACTTCGAGCTGGACCTCGAGGACGCGAGCTTCCCCGACTTCGAGCCCGCGCAAGTGCAGGAGGCGTTCCAGAAGTACATGCTGATGAGTCCGCTCACGCGCGTGCTCAGGCTGGTGGACGAGGAACCCGAACCGGCGAAGGCCGAGATGGAGGTGCCTGCCATCGTGCCTGCTTCCGATGCCGTCGGGTTGCTTTCCGAGGCCGCGAAGGCGGGAGAGACCGTCGGCGTCGCCTTCGCCGAAGGCGAGCAGGGAACCATATTCGGGCCGCTCGTCAGCGCGGCGTTCTCGACGCCGTCGGGATGCGCCGTGCTGGAAGGCGACGAGGCGCTGGACGCCCTGGCGGGCATCATGGCGTCAGGCAAGGTGGCGTGCCTCGACGTCAGCCAGGCCATGCGCCTGGTGTGGCCGCCCGACAACGACGTCCCTGCGAGGATCGAACGCGACGCGCTGTTCGCCGCCGACGTGTTCGACGTGGGGCTGGCCGGCTACCTGCTCGACTCGTCGAAGAGCTCCTACACGTGCGAAAGCCTCGCGATGGAATACCTCGGCGGGCGCCTTCCGGAGCCAGAGGACGACGAGGGGCGCCTGGCCGTGGACGCGACTGCCTGCCGGCTTCTGGCGCCGAAGCTTCGAGAGGCGCTGGAGTCCGACGGAAGCCTTGGGGTGTACGACGACATAGACGCGCCGCTTGTCCCCGTGCTGGTGGCGATGGAGCGCACGGGCGTCGAGCTTGACTTCGAAAGGCTCGCCGGCCTCGGCCGCTCGTCCGCGGCCGAGCTGGAGGGCCTGGCTACTAAGATATACGGCATGGCGGGGGAGGAGTTCAACATCGACTCCCCCAAGCAGCTGGGCCACATCCTGTTCGAGAAGATGGGGCTGGAGCCGATCAAGAAGAACCAGCGGGGGTTCTCAACGGACGCCACCGTGATGCGCGAGCTTGCGAAGACGCAGGAGATAGCCGGGCTCGTCCTCGCTTACCGCGAGGTGTCCAAGATCAAGCGCACCTACATAGACACGCTGCCGAAGATGCGCGCAGGCGACGGGCGCGTGCACACGGTGTTCCACCAGACGGTCACCGCGACGGGTCGGCTTTCGTCGTCGGACCCCAACCTTCAGAACATCCCCGTGCGCACCGACTTCGGACGCCAGATCAGGGAATGCTTCGTGCCCTTGCGCGAGGGAGACGTGTTCATGTCGGCCGATTACTCGCAGATCGAGCTCAGGCTGCTCGCGCACATGTCGCAGGACGAGCACCTGGTGGCCGCCTTCAACTCGGGCGCAGACTTCCATGCCATGACGGCGTCGCGCGTCTTCGGCGTGCCGGTGGACGAGGTGACGCCCCAGATGCGGTCGCGTTCGAAGGCGGTGAACTTCGGGATCGTGTACGGGCAGCAGGCCTTCGGGCTCGCGCAGACGCTAGACATCCCACGCCAGGAGGCCAAGGACATGATCGACAGGTACTTCGACGCCTATCCCGGCGTCAGGAAGTACCTCGACGGCATCGTGGAAGGCGCCAGGGAAAGCGGGTACGCCGAGTCGCTTTACGGAAGGAAGAGGCGCATTCCAGAACTGAGGGCGAAGAACCGTCAGGTGGCGGGCGTGGGCGAGCGCACGGCGATGAACCACCCTCTGCAGGGCACCGCCGCCGACATCATAAAGATCGCCATGATCCAGGTTGAGCGAGGGCTTCGCGAGGGAGGCTTCGCCGCCAAGCTGCTGCTGCAGGTGCATGACGAGCTCGACCTTTCCGTCCCCGAAGGCGAAGTGGATGCCGTCACGCAGCTGGTGAGGGACGCCATGCAGGGCGTCGCCAAGCTGGACGTCCCGCTTCTCGTGGACGTCTCCTGCGGGAGCAACTGGGCCGAGGCGCACTAGCCGCCTTGCGTGGCACGACCCCTGTCATGCACTATCCCCTCTCACGGCGACGGATTTTCTCCTGAACATTATCCTCAATAAGTGATAATATGCGTAATCATGGTTATATCCATAACAGGATAATACCGATCGGATAGATGCAAGAGGAGGGAACCAAACCATGAGAACAACGTCCTTCGCCAAGAAGCTCGCGGCCGTCGCCAGCGCCTGCGCGCTGGTATCGGCCATGGCCCTGACCGGCTGCGCCTCCGGCACTTCCGCCAGCTCAAGTTCCAACTCGAGCGCAAGCTCCAGCTCTGCCGCCGCGCAGAGCGACGCCACGCTCCAGGTGTACGCGGCCAACTCGCTGCAGAAGGCCATGCCCGAGGCCATGGAGCTCTACACCGAGCAGACCGGCGTCAAGTTCTCAGACGCCCAGTACAAGGCCTCCGGCGAGCTGAACGAGATGCTCGGGGGCGGCGGCCACGCCGATCTGCTGATCACCGCGTCCAAGGGAACCATGGACACCGCGGTCGAGAAGGGCTACGTCGACGAGGGCACACGCACCGACATGTACGCCAACGAGCTGGTCATAGTCTCGAAGAAGGGCTCGGGCCTTCAGGACGTCACCATTCAGCAGATAGCCGACGGCCAATACACCGTCTGCGTGGGCGACGACTCCGTCCCGGCCGGCAACTATGCCGCCCAGTCTCTTTCCACGGTCGGTGCGTACCAGCCTGCGGCCGACGAGGCCGGCAAGACCGGCAAGGACATCTCGGGCAAGGGCGGCACGTACGTGGG
>CBCTKQ010000113.1:0-5592 GCA_965147515.1 uncultured Eggerthellaceae bacterium
CGGGCGTCATGTGCACGACGTCTTCCATCATCTCGCCGACGGTCTCGCCACGGCTGGCCGGGTCGAGCCCGATTTCACCGTTGCTGTTCTCCATGGCGTCGAACGCGTTGCTTTCGGCCATGTGGTCGCGGATGATCTGCGAGCCGATGTTGCTGGTCATGATGATGATGGTGTTCTTGAAGTTGACCACGCGCCCCTGGCCGTCGGTGAGCCTGCCGTCGTCGAGCACCTGCAGCAGCACGTTGAACACGTCGGGATGCGCCTTCTCGATTTCGTCGAGCAGCACGACGCAGTATGGGTGCCTGCGCACGGCCTCGGTGAGCTGGCCTCCCTCGTCGTAGCCGACGTATCCGGGAGGGGCGCCGATGAGCCTCTGCACGCTGAACTTCTCCATGTATTCCGACATGTCGATGCGCACCATGGCCTTCTCGCTGTCGAACAGGTATTCCGCAAGGGCCTTGGCCAGTTCCGTCTTGCCGACGCCGGTGGGCCCGAGGAACATGAATGAGCCTATGGGCTTCTCGGGGTCGGAAAGCCCCGCGCGGCTGCGGCGGATGGCGCCGGCCACCACGTTGACGGCCTCGTTCTGCCCGATGACGCGTTTGTGAAGCTCTTCCTCGAGGTCGGCGAGCTTTTCCATCTCGCCCTGCATCATCTTGGTGACGGGGATGCCGGTCCACGTGGACACGACCTGCGCTATCTCGTCTTCCGAGACCTCTTCCTTGAGGATGGCGCCGGCCTCCTGGTTCTGCGCGAGCGTCTGTTCGGCTTCGTGCAGCTGCTGTTGCAGCTGCGGAATGCGTGCGTAGCGGATTTCGGACGCAAGCCCCAGGTCGCCGTTGCGGGTGGCGCGCTCTTCTTCCAGCTGCGCGGCGTCGAGTTCGGCCTTAAGGTTCTGCACCCCGACGATGACGTCCTTTTCGTTCTGCCAGGCCGCCTTCTGCGCGTCCAGGTTGGCGCGCGCGTCGGCGATGTCGCGGCGCAGGCGCTCGAGGCGCTCGGCCGAGGCGTCGTCGGATTCCTTCATGAGGGCCTGTTCCTCGATCTGCATCTGCGTGAGGTGGCGCTCCGCGGCGTCGACTTCCTCAGGCATGCTGTCGATCTCGATGCGCAGTCGCGAGGCTGCCTCGTCCATGAGGTCGATGGCCTTGTCGGGGAGGAAACGGTCGGATATGTAGCGGTCGGACAGCTCGGCGGCGGACACGATGGCCCCGTCGGTTATGCGCACGCCGTGGTGGATCTCGTACTTCTCCTTCAGGCCGCGGAGGATGGCGATGGTGTCTTCCACGGTGGGTTCGGACACCATGACGGGCTGGAAGCGGCGTTCGAGCGCGGCGTCCTTTTCGACGTACTTGCGGTACTCGTCGAGCGTGGTGGCTCCGATGGCGTGCAGCTCGCCGCGCGCCAGGGCAGGCTTCAGCATGTTGCCGGCGTCGAGCGAGGAATCGCCCCCGGCGCCCGCGCCAACGATGGTGTGCAGCTCGTCGATGAACAGGATGATGTTTCCGCCTGCGTCCTTCACCTCGCGAAGGACCGCCTTGAGCCTGTCCTCGAACTCGCCGCGGTACTTGGCCCCGGCCATCATGGCGCCCAGGTCGAGCGAGATGATCTCGCGGTCCTTGAGGCTGGAGGGAACGTCGCCTGCGACGATGCGCTGGGCCAGGCCCTCGACGATGGCCGTCTTGCCGGTGCCCGGCTCGCCTATGAGCACGGGGTTGTTCTTCGAGCGGCGGCTGAGCACCTGGATGGTGCGGCGGATTTCCTCGGACCGGCCGATGACCGGGTCGAGCTTGCCCTCGCGAGCCTGCTGGGTGAGGTTCTGGCCGTACTGTTCGAGCGCCTCGAACTGCGTCTTGTCGGTCTGCGACGTGACGCGGGTGTCGCCGCGCAGCGCTTCGTAGGCCGCCTCGATGTTCTTGCGCGTGATGCCTGCGGTGCTGAGCAGCTTGCCTGCGGCGCCCTTGTCTTCGGATAGCGCGATGAGCAGGTGCTCGGAGGTGACGTAGCTGTCGCCCAGCTTCGATGCGATCTTTTCCGCGTTGTCTATGGTCTTGATGAAGTCCTGCGAAGGCGCGGACATGGGCATTCCGCCGCTTTGCTTCGGGAGCTTCGCTATGTCGTCCTCGACGTTCTGCGCGAGGAACACCGGGTCGGCGCCGATGCGCTTGATGATTGCCGCAATGTTGTTCTCGTCGGCGTCGAGGAGCGCCTTGAGCAGGTGTATAGGCTCTATCATGGCAGAGTTGGCCTCGCCAGCAACGCCCATGGCATTCTGGAAAGCCTCCTGAGCCGTGACTGCCAACTTGTTGAGATTCATTTTCGTTCCTTCTGTGGTCAGTGGTCCTTATGGTTCCTGCAGGGCCATCATGCGCATCCGGGCCGCCGCCGCTTGCCGGAACAGGCTATTGGTGGCGGACCTTCCTGACGATGATGGACCTTTCCTGCGACGTGGCCCTGATTATTGGGGCGACGCCGCCGGAGTTGCTGTTCTGAAGGTCTTCGACGCGCTTCGCAAGGCGCTTGACGCGCGCATGGAGGCCTTCGACTTGCCCCTCGGCTTCGTCGAGCCTGGACTGAAGGTCGAGGATGCGCGTGACGCCGGCGAGGTTTATGCCTTCCTCGGTGAGCCGGTTTATGAGCGACAGCCTGTCGAGGTCGGCCAGGGAGTACCTGCGGGTGCCCCCGCTTGTGCGCTTCGGGGTTATGAGGCCCTTCTGCTCGTAAGCGCGAAGCGTTTGGGGGTGCACGCCTGCCAGCTCGGCGGCGACGCCGATGGTGTAGAGGGGCTTGTTCCGGTCGGCATGGGGAAAGCTGACCGTTGCATACTCGAAGCGCGACTCGGCCGGGTCGTATTCGGAGTGGCTGCCTGCGCCCCTTGGCGCTACCATGGCCGCGCCTCTTCGGGAGTTGCGGCCAGGAAGTCTTCCATGGCCTTCTTCTGGTCGTCGTTCATGTTCTGCGGAGTGCGCACCTGGACGCGGATCTTCAGGTTGCCGAAGGCGTCCTTCGACTTCGACTTGATGTCGCGCGCGCCCTTGCCCTTCACGGTGAGCACCGTGCCGTCCTGCGTGCCGGCCGGGACCTTGACCTTCACCTTGGTTCCGTCGGGGGCCGGGACGACCACTGCGGTGCCCAGCGCGGCCTGGGCCACGTTGATGGGCAGGTCGAGCAGCACGTCGGCCTTGTCGCGCTTGTAGTACGGGTGCTCGGTGATGTGCGTGGTTATGAGCAGGTCGCCCGCCGGGCCGCCATTGGCGCCCTGGCCGCCCTTGCCCTTGTAGCGCAGCCTTCCGCCTTCGCGCGCGCCGGCCGGGACCTTGACGTCGATGGTGTCAGGGGCGTCCTTGCCGGGAATGCGCACGGTGACACGCTTGGTGGTTCCGTTGAACGCCTCGTCGAACGAGACGTCGAGCGTGACGTTCATGTCCTGGCCCTGCTGCTGGCGGTTTACGTTGAAGTCCCAGTCGGACCCGAACGCGCCGTTGCCGCCGCGGATGGACTCGAGGATGTCGGACCAGTCGATTCCGCCGAAGCCTCCGCCGCCCGACCCTCCGGTGGTGTAGGTGTAGGTGTTGCCGCCGCCTGCGCCGCCGAAGATGTCTTCGTAGTTGAAGCCGCCCGCGCCCTGACCGCCCCACGGAATCTGGTTCTCGTTGGCCGTGCCGTACTGGTCGTACAGGTCGCGCTTCTTCTCGTCGGAAAGGACCTCGTAGGCCTCGTTGATTTCCTTGAACTTGGCCTCGTCGCCGCCCGCGTCTGGATGATGCGTTCGTGCGAGCTTGCGGAAGGCCTTCTTTATTTCGTCCTGCGAGGCGGTGCGCGACACGCCTAGCGTTTTGTAATAGTCTGGAGCTGATGCCACGTTAGCCACCTCCTAGCTTCCTTCGGTCAAATACTTCACTTTCATCAGGGGTTTATGTAGCAGGCATCTTGGCGTTCAGAACCCGAAGCCTTTCGCACACGGCGCGAAAGCCGCTTAGCTCAAGGCTTCGGAACCTTCGCCCCAATCTGCACCACTACGGAAACCCTTTCCTTTAAACCAATTTCATTTGAAGGGCTTTCGATGCCCTTATTCTTCCTCCTTGTGCCTTGCGGGGCCGCCGGTGGTCACTGTCACCATGGCCGGGCGCAAGACCTTGGTGCCGATCTTGTAGCCCTTCTGGTAGACGTCGGCCACCGTTTCGTCGGGCTGGGACGCGTCGTCGACGGTTCCAACAGCCTGCGCCTCCAGAGCGTCGAATGCCTGCCCCTTCGGGTCGATGACTTCGACGCCGTCCTTCTCGAGGGTGTCGACGAACTTGGAGAGCACGGCCTCCACTCCGCCGAGCAACCCCTCTTCGCCGTTCTTCTGCGCGTAGTCTATGGATCTTTCCAGGTCGTCGATAACCGGGATGAGGCTGGACACGAGCTTCTCGGCCGCAAGGGCCTTCTGCGCCGCCGCCTGTTCCTTCTGACGCCGGCGGTAGGTGTCCCATTCCGCGTGCAGTCGGACGTACTTGTCCTTCCACTCGGCGGCCTCGTCGCGGGCTGCGGAGGCGTCGGACTGGGCGTTGGCCTCGTCCATGGCCTCTTCGATGACCGCAGCCGCCTCGGCTTCGAGCGCAGCGTCGAGCACTTCCTCGTCGGAGTCGTCGGAAACCGCCGACGCGTCGGTGACGTTGAAGCCGCCGTCGGCCGCCTGGGCGTCTTCGCCCTTTGCGGCCTGCGCGCCGCCGAATTCCACTTGGTCGTCATGGACGGTGCCCCAGGCGTCGCCGTTGCCGGGCGCCTGGGAACCGCTGGAAGCATTGGAGGTGGCGTTGTCCTTCTTCGGATCTGCCATCTTTACTTGCCTTCCTCCTCGTCGTCGACTACCTCGTAGTCGGCCTCGATGGTGTCGTCGGCCGGGACGCTTTCGGCGGTTGCCGCCGCCGCGCCCGCAGCGTCGCCCTCGGTGGTGTAGACGACCTCGGCCAGCTTGTAGCCTGCCTGCTGCATGCGCTCGGTTGCGCTGCGGATGGCGTCGAGGTCGGTGCCCTCGAGGGCCGTCTTCGCCTCGGCGATGGCGCTTTCGGCCTCGGCCTTGGCGTCGGAGGGAACCTTGTCGCCAAGCTCGTCGAGCGTCTGCTGGGTTGCGCCGACCAGAGACTCGGCGTTGTTGCGGACCTCGACCTCTTCCTTGTGGCGCGCGTCCTCCTCGGCGTGGGCCTCGGCGTCCTTGACCATGCGGTCGACTTCGTCGTCGCTGAGCGCCGTGGAGCCGGAGATGGTGATCTGCTGCTCCTTGCCGGTGCCAAGGTCCTTCGCGGACACGTTGACGATGCCGTTGGCGTCGATGTCGAACGTGACCTCGATCTGCGGAACGCCGCGGCGCGCCGCCGGGATGCCCGTGAGCTGGAAGCGTCCGAGCGTCTTGTTGCCGGCCGCCATCTCGCGCTCGCCCTGCAGGACGTGAACCTCGACGCTGGTCTGGTTGTCGGCCGCGGTGGAGTAGATTTCCGTCTTGCGGGTAGGAATGGTGGTGTTGCGCTCGATCATCTTGGTCATCACGCCGCCCATGGTTTCGACGCCGAGGGACAGCGGGGTGACGTCGAGCAGCAGGATGCCGGTGAC
>CBCTKQ010000114.1:0-5563 GCA_965147515.1 uncultured Eggerthellaceae bacterium
ACCTCCTGCGACGGAAGCACGCACACCGGCGTGGCGACCCGCATCTCGGGGTCGCTCACTGCGACCCCCGTGCGCTTCTCGCCTATGTCGAGCGCGAGGACCCTCAAGCTAGAGCAGCATGTTGCGGGCGATTTCCAGCGCGTCCTCGATGCCTGCCGGGTTCTTGCCGCCGGCCTGCGCCATGGAAGGCTTCCCGCCTCCGCCGCCGCCTACAGCAGGGCCCATGGCACGGATCAGCTCGGCGGCGTTGAACCCCTTCGCCACGGCCTCGTCGGTTCCGGCCGCCATCAGCGCCACCTTGCCCTCGGCGGTGGAGCCTGCGATAACCATCGCGCCCGGGGCCGACATGCGCGAGCGGACTATGTCCCACAGATGGCGCTGGCCCGACTGCATCTGGGCCGGCGCCTGTGCGATTATGAGCGGGTAGCCGGCGGGCGAATCGACCGCCATGGACAGAAGCTTGTTGATGGCGTCGTCGCTGACGGCCTCCTTGCCGCGCTTCGACTGCTTCTGCATCTCCTTCATGTTCTTCAGGTTAGCAGCCGTGCGCTCGGACACGTCGAACATCGGAACCTTCAGCTCGGCGGCGGTCTCCTTGAGCTCGCTTTCCATGCGGTTCACGTAGTCGAGGGCCCCGAAGCTGGTGACCGCCTCGATTCGGCGTATGTTCGCGCCCACGCTTGACTCGCCGGTCACCTTCAGGAAGCCGATCTCGGCGGTGTTGCCCACATGGCATCCGCCGCAAAGCTCGCGCGAGAACTCCCCGGCCTCCACGACGCGCACCTGGTCGCCGTACTTCTCGCCGAACAGCGCCGTGACGCCGTCGGCGCGGGCGGCATCGAGCGACGTCTCGTATATGTTGGTGGGCGTGGCGTCCATGATCTTGCTGTTGGCAAGCTTCTCCACCTCGGAGACCTGTTCGGGCGTCATGGCCTCGAAGTGGGTGAAGTCGAAGCGCAGGCGGTCGGGGCCGACATAGGAGCCCTTCTGGCGGACGTGGTCGCCCAAGACCTCGCGCAAAGACGAGTGCAGGATGTGAGTGGCGGTGTGGTTGCGTTCGATGCAGGCGCGCCTGTGCGCGTCGACGATGGCCACCACCTCGTCTCCTACGGACACGTTGCCGCCCTCGACCTTGACGTGGTGGACGTGCAGCCCCGCTTCGGGCGCAGTGGTGTCGGTCACCTTCATGCGCGCGCCTCCGCAGACCATCTCGCCGGTGTCGCCGACCTCGCCGCCCATCTCGGCGTAGAACGGGGTGGAGTCAAGCACTATCTCGCCCTGCTCGCCGTCGGGAAGCACATCGACCATCTGGCAGTCCTTGACTATGGTGGCCACCTTCGCCGTGGCCTGGGTGGCGCCGTAGCCGACGAACTTCGTCGGGCCCACCTCGTTCAGAACGTCCGAGTAGATCCCGCCATATGTGCACCATGCGGACTCGGCGTCCTTCGCGCCTGCGTTGCGGGCGCGCTCGCGCTGGGCCTCCATCTCGCGCTCGAATTCGTCCATGTCCACCGAGATGCCGGACTCCTGGGCGATCTCGCTGGTGATGTCGATCGGGAACCCGTAGGTGTCGTGCAGCACGAACGCTATCTTGCCCGACAGGACGTCGCCTTCGAGCGCGTCCATCTCGTCCTCCAGATAGGCCTTGCCCTGGCGCAGCGTGGCGCCGAAGCGCTCCTCCTCGGCCAGGATCAGCTTGCGCTCGAGCTCGCGGTTCTCGACGATTTCGGGATACACGTCGCCCATCAGGCGCACTATCTCGTCCACGTATTCGTTCAGGAAGTGCCCTTCGACGCCCACCAGGTGCGCCTTCATGATGGCGCGGCGCAGCAGGCGGCGCAGCACGTAGCCGCGGCCCTCGTTCGACGGGATGATGCCGTCGGCGATCATGAACGTGATGGCGCGCGAATGGTCGGCCATTATGCGCAGGCAGAGGTCGCTCTTAGGGTCGTCGCCGTAGGTGATTCCGGCCAGCCTCTCGCCCACGGCCACGAGCGAGCGCAGCACGTCGGTCTCGTAGTTCGACTGCACTCCCTGCATGATCGCAGCGATGCGCTCGAGCCCCATGCCGGTGTCGATGTTCTTCTTGGGCAGGGGCTCCAAGGTGCCGTCCTCCTGGCCGTCGAACTGGGTGAACACGCAGTTCCAGTACTCGAGGAAGCGGTCGCAGTCGCAGCCCGGCGCACAGTCGGGGCTTCCGCATCCGAATTCGGGACCCTGGTCGTAGTACAGCTCGGAACAGGGGCCGCAGGGGCCGGTGGGGCCCGCCCGCCAGAAGTTGTCGTCCTCGCCAAGCTTCGATATGTGGCTCTCGTCGACGCCCAGGTCCTTCCATATCCGGATGGTCTCGTCGTCGTCCTCGAACACGGTGAAGTAGAGCTTCTCCTTCGGAAGCCCCAGCACGTTCACCGAGAAGTCGAGGGCCATGTCGCACATCTCCTTCTTGAAGTACCTGCCGAAGGAGAAGTTGCCCAGCATCTCGAAGAAGCTGAGGTGTCGGCCCGTGGTGCCGATGATGTCGATGTCGTTGGTGCGCACGCACTTCTGCACGGTCGTGGTTCCCACGTACGGTTCTTCCAGCTGCTTCTGCTGCAGGAAGTACGGCTTGAACTGCACCATGCCCGCGCTGGTGAGCAGAAGCGACGGGTCGTCGGGCACCAGCGAGCTGGAAGGCATGCGCTTGTTGCCCCGGTCTTCGAAGTACTTCAGGAACGCCTCGCGGATCTCGGCGGTTGTCATGTATTGCATCAGGTTCTCTTTCGTTGGCGATGAATGGCTTCCGCCATTATAAACTGCCACAAAGCAAGCGTGCGCAAGCACGGAGCAAACCAATCAATAATTGCTTCAAATGACGCAGGATAGACAACTGAGCGAGCGGCGCCCCAGCGTCCGACGTTACTTCGTCCGTCAGGACGAAGTATTGGAAAAATGCTTCTTCAGGAATTTGCCGATCTTGCCGTCTTCGACCTTGTCGGGACCGCCGCTCGTCGCGTCGTAGAACGGGTCGGCGACGCCGCTTGCAGTGGGCGTTCCCTTGAAGATGAACCCGTCCTGCGAGACGATCTGCCTGCCGGTGGCGCGCTCGAAGTAGAACACGAAGCATGCCTTGGCCACCGCAACCGTGGGTATCGCCAAAAGCATTCCCACCAGCGACCCCATGATGCCGCTCATGGCGCCGCCGACGGCGGATCCCAGCATCATGGCGACCAGCGTGAGCACCGGATGTATGTCCACCGAGTTCGACATGATCTTCGGTGACACGAACGTGTAGACGAACTGCTGGATGACAACCGTGCCCACTATTGCGATCAGCGCGGTGAGGGGGCTGATTATAACGGCGGTGATGGCCGCCACCAGGCCGCCAAGCCATGGCCCGATGATGGGGATGATGTTCAGCGTTCCCGTGATGACGCCAAGCGCGGGCGCGTCGGGTATCCCTATCACGGCGAACAGGACCCCGCACGCCACGCCGATGATGAAGCACTGCAGCAGGGTTCCCTTTATGTAGCCGCCCAGTATGCGCGTGAACGTGAGGTGAAGGAACTGGGCCTGCTCGCGGAACTTGGGGCTCATGATGCGGTTGGCCTCGCGCCCGATGGCGGGAAGCTCGAGCAGCACCCAGAAGGCTATGACCAGCGCGAAGCCTATGGCCATGAACGCATTGGCAACACCCGTGCCCACGCCCACGGCGGTGTTCGCGGCGTTCGATGCGAAGTCGGACGCCCAGCTGGACAGCGAACCTCCCAGGCTGGACATTGCCGACTTGACCGTGTCGTTGGAGAAGAAGTCGGCATGGTCGCTCATGAAGCCCTTGCCCCACTTGACGATGCCATCGATGTAGCCCGGTGCGTTGGATATCAGGTTGGCGAACTGGTCGTTCAACCCGAACACCGGGGAGAACATCAGGAACGCAACAAGCGCTATGAACGCGAACATGACCACGTAGGCGATGGTGGTTCCAAGCCCCCTCTTCACGCCGTGCTTCTCTAGCTTGGCCACTATCCCACGCAGGCAGAACACGAATATCAGCGTCCAGATGAGCATGGACACCGGAAGGGAGAGGATCTGCAGGAGGTACACCACCACGCCGCAGAGGATGATGATCCCTATGGCGGTCCACACGTAGAACAAGGCCTTCCTGACCCTGTTCTTGGCGACCTCGGACACGACGAATTCCTTGCCGATCCTGTCCTCGACCGCGGCACAGCCGTCAGCGAGGGCGTCCGATGTTCCTTTTGGACTTCCGGTCTGCCTTCCCATGGACGTCCCCGGCCTTCCGCCCTAGGCCTCGCGCGCTTCGTTGTCGATTGCAGAGGAATCCGCGTCCGTGTCGACGTCGTCGAGGATCTGGTCGGCCAGCCTCTCGGACGTGGCGCCCATCTTCTCGTCCTTGGCCGCCTTCTCCGACTCGCGGGCCTGCTGCTCGGCCCTGCGGGCCTCGGACTTGACCTGCTGCTCCTTGAACGCCTCGCCGGCGGCATCGATGGCCGTGTCGGCGAAGTCGGCTATGGGGTTCGTCTTCTGCGCAGGCGCGCCTTCGAGGCCGGCCGCGACCGACTCGTCGCTGGCGTACTTCGGGCGGAACTTGTTGCGCACCTTCTTGGTGACGGAGTTCACGATGTCAACCGGTGCGCTGGTGACGTTGTCCACGGCGGTGAGCGTCTTGGAAACCGAGCCTGTTATCTGGGTGACGTCCTCGAGTATCTCGTCGACGCGCATCAGCTCGAGGTTCACGCTGTCTACGGTGAGAGTGACGCGGTCGACCAGCGGGTCGACCTTCTTTATGGTGGGCTGGATGTCGCTGACCATGGACTCGATGTTCTTAAGCGTGGGATCCAGCTCGTCGATGGTCGTGACGGCCTTGTCGCGGACCTTCCTGATGGTGATAACCAGCTCGACGACGAACCACACAAGCGCGATTCCGACGACGATGTAAACGATCGGAAGGATGACGTCCAGGATTTCCATGCCCACTCCTAGCCTCGGCCTTTCTACGTAAATTACTAGATTTTATATCACTGTTGCCAAGCCGCGGAATCTTCCCGCCGCCCACTGAAACTATTCCGTGAATTGCGAGGCAGAAGAGGGTTACGAATCGCGAATGGACGGCCGTTCACTTATGCATCACAAAACAACCTGGCCCCGCTACCTGTCGTCGCGGTCGCGGCCTGCGGCGTCCGTGCGGTAGGCCTCCCAGCCGCGCTCGGACGGATGGAAGAACGCGCCCTTCTCAAGCCCGTCGGGAAGGTAGCGCTGCTGCACCCAGCCTTCGGGATAGTTGTGCGGGTACTTGTACTCGCCGTAGTTTTCCGAACCGGGCCTGTGGCGGTCGCGCAGGTAGTCGGGAACCTTGCGCGAGGGGCCGTTTCGCACCTCGTTCAAGGCCTCGAAGATGCCGCACGAGGCGTTGCTTTTGGGTGCGAGCGCCATATAGGTGGCCGCCTGGGCCAGTATGAGCTGGCATTCGGGGTAGCCGATGACCTCGGCCGAACGGAACGCGGCCTCGCCGATCAGCAGCGCCTGCGGGTCGGCGTTGCCTATGTCTTCCGCGGCGCATATGAAT
>CBCTKQ010000115.1:0-5409 GCA_965147515.1 uncultured Eggerthellaceae bacterium
CGGGCCTCGCAGAACAGTCGCCCCCGTTCGGACGCATTCGACCAGCAGTTGGCCATTCGCCCGCGTCCTTGCATCGCGTGGCATCCGTGCCTAGCATTCTTCGAGCTTCGAAGGATGCAACAGACGGGAGGCTGCGATGCCTACGTTCGTGGAGAAATGCTGCTGCAGGGGAAGCCGGCCTCCGGGGGTCGTCGGCATCCGCCACAACCTAAGGCCTGGAATAACGGGCGCGCTTCTGCGCGACAGGCGCGTGGCAAGGTTCCTGGTGGCTCCGAAGGGCTACGGAAAAAGCACCTGCGCCTACGAGTACGCGCAGGTGGTGTTCGGGTTCAGGGGCGTCTTCTGGATAAAATGCGACTCGCCATGCTTCATCCGCGACCTCGACGACTCCACGCTGCTCGACCAGGTCAGGAAGGCCGACCCTGACGCCAAGCTGGTGGTGTTCGACGACCTGCCTGCGCTTGACGCAGACAGGGCCGACGCATTCGAGGAGGTGGTCCGGACGCTTTTGGACGATGGGTGCGAGGCCATCGCCACATGCGCCCCTTCGGTTGACGTCGTCTCTGCGCGCTTCCTGGACAAGACGTCGATCGATGGCTTCGGGCTGCTGCTGGGGGACGACGAGGTCGAGATGGAGAGCCTGCGGGGCAACCTTCCGAAAGACGAGGCCGCGGGGCTTGCCGCCGCCAAGCGCGCAGCATGCCTGGTGTGGGACGAGAAGGGCGTCGAACGCCTGCTGCGGGGAATCCCCGAGGAGGAGCTACCTAGCGAGCTAGAGCTGCTGATGTTCTGCATCCTCGCAATAGGCGAGGGGGACCTGTCCGACCTTGGCGAGTTCGTGGGCGAGGCGAAGGCCTTCGAGGACGCGACCTATCTGGCCTCGATGTACCCATACCTGGGGATAGACATGGATGCCGGGACGTTCTCAAGCGTCGAAGTCCCCGTGTCCGGAATGGCCGCCCTGTCCAAGATGTCCCTATCGTCGCTGTCCAAGCCGTCCTTGCAGAAGGGCAGGGAGGACCTCTGCTTCGCTGTGGCCGACATGCTGTGCCGCAAGGGCAAGTCCCAGCGTGCAGCCGAGCTGCTCCGCTCGTTTTCCAGCAAGGCCTCGGCTGCGAAGTGGATCGCCCGACGGGGATGGTCGCTTCTGTCGGAGTGCGAGGCCCTTCCCGTCGCGGCCATGACCGAGGGTGCAAGAGGGTGCGAAGGCGCGGGGATTTGCAACCTCAACGCGAAAAGGGCGTGGGCATGCGCGATGCTTGGCGACGTCGACGAGGCCGTCAAGGCCAGCAGGCGCGTGCTGAAGTCCTCCACCGCGACGTGGCGCGAGACGGTCGCCGCCGCTGCGTGCCCAGTTTCAGACGAAGCGCCTGCCGACGACCTCGCGGGCCATCTGGCGAAGGCCGCGGTGCTCAAGGGCTCCTCCACTGCCGCGAACGAGGCCGAGGCGCGCGACGAATGCTGGATGCTCGACTGGGGGTTGCTGGCCGAGCTCGAGCTTTCGAGGTCGGAAGGGCCCGAAACCTACGCCGACGCGTTCGCCGGCTCCGTCCGTTGCGGCGAACCCGGGGCGGTTCCCGAAGGAGAAGCCAGGGCCGCGCTTCTGGCGTCGGGGGCATGGTTCCTGCGCGAGCGCGCCGCATCGGCACGACGCGACGGGGTAGCGTCCGACGCAGCAGACGCAGCGCCCGAGGTCGTCTCCGTCGCGTCGGAAATGATGCGGCTGCTGGAGGCGCGGAAGCCTTCCAGCCGCCCGCTGTGGGCCGAATGCGTCGCCACGGACGCATTGCACGCCGCCTGCGAGCTGTGGCCGTACTCGTTCGACGCGGCGCCGTCCGCTGCAGCCATGGCCGCCTCAAGGGCCAAGGCCTTGTCCCTGCTGTCGCAGTCGGCAGAGCACCGCAAGGGAGGCGCTGAGCTTCAGGACCAGAAGGGGAACTACGAGCTGACCCACGAGAACTCGTTCAGGCCTGCGTCGCAGCCCGCGTCGAAGGTCGCAGCGCTCAGGGTGGCGACTCCTTCGCTGGTGCTGTCCCTGTTCGGGGGCTTCGAGGCATGGATCGGCTCCGACCGTTCCGAGTCGCGGCAGATCAGGAGGAGGAACGCGAAGATAGCGCTGGCCTTCCTGGCGATGAACCACGGCCGCGAGGTTACCAAGGAGAAGCTCGCGCTGTCCATCTGGCCCAACGCCGACCCGGAGTCCGCACGCCAGAACCTCTACGTGGTGTGGGCATACCTGAAGAAGGCGCTAAGCGTGGGAGGGTCATGCCCGTACCTCATCAGCACGCAGTCGGGCTACAAGCTCGACTCGCGTTGCGTCGTCACCGACGTCGAAGCGTTCGACGACCTTTGCAAGGGGCTGCTTTTCGGAAGCAACGACAAGGACGTCTGGGAAGAGCTCTACGAGAAGGTGAGCTGCGACTTCGGCGAGGACCTGCTGCCCGAAGTGGCCGGCAACGACCACGTCGACTCGATGAGGGCCCGGTACCGCACGCAGCTCGTGGACGGGCTTGTGGAGGCCGCAGGCCGCATGGGGCAGGAAGGCGAGAGCCGCGGCGCGATCTGGTTCGCCAGGGAGGCGTTGCGGCGCGACGGGTCGCGCGAGGACGCGTACATCGCGATGATGGAGGCGCAGATCGCGTCGAACCAGAGGGCTGCGGCGCTGGACACGTACTTCGAATGCAGAAGGTTCCTGAGCGAGCACCTGGGAATCGACCCCTCCAGGCGCGTCGTCGAGCTGTACCGGTCGGTCATCGAGACCGAGGAGGACTTCTAGGGAGGGGGACGAGCGTGCCATTGGATGTGCTCCAATGGCACGCTCTTCGCGCCGTTGCCGCCGTGCGGTGCCCGTATGGCTTCTTTGTATGCGCCCGCATAAGGCAGGGCCGTGTATTAGAATGTCATCTAATACACTCCAGAACGAAAGACAGGCGCTAGATGGGACTCCTATCCAAGATCCTCTCCGCCGGAGAAGGCAAGCAGCTCAAGAAATACCAAGGCAAGGTCGACCAGATAAACGCGCTCGAGCCGAAGATGCAGGCCATGAGCGACGAGGAGCTCTCGGGGATGACCGAGCGCTTCCGCGAGAGGTACGCCGCAGGCGAGACGCTCGACGACCTGCTTCCCGAGGCGTTCGCAGCAGTGCGCGAGGCCAGCGTGCGCACGATAGGGCTGCGCCACTTCGACGTGCAGCTGATAGGCGGCATGGCCTTGAACGCGGGCGAGATAGCCGAGATGAAGACCGGCGAGGGCAAGACGCTCGTGTCCACCCTGGCCGGCTACCTCAACGCGATACCCGGCCACAACGTCCACATCGTCACCGTCAACGACTACCTGGCAAAGCGCGACTCGGAATGGATGGGCCGCATCTACAAGTTCCTGGGCATGAAGGTCGGCCTCATACAGAACGGCATGCCGCTGGAACTGAAGCGTCCCGCCTACGAGGCCGACGTCACCTACGGCACCAACTCCGAGTTCGGCTTCGATTACCTGCGCGACAACATGGTGGGCCAGGCCAAGGCGCGCGTGCAGCGCGGGCATCACTTCGCCGTGGTCGACGAGGTCGACTCCATCCTCATCGACGAGGCGCGCACGCCGCTGATCATCTCGGGCGCCGGAAGCCAGGCGGCCGACACCTACAAGAAGTTCGCCGCCGTCATGCCCCGGCTCGTCGAGGGCGAGGACTTCGAGATGGACGAGGCGAAGAAGACCATCGCCACCACCGAGGTGGGCCTCGACCGCGTCGAGAACATGCTCGACATCGAGGACATCTACGCCGACCCGTCCGGGCAGCTTGCGAACCACCTGCAGCAGGCGCTGAAGGCGCAGTTCCTGTTCCATCGCGACGTCGACTACGTCGTCATGGACGGCGAGGTGAAGATCGTCGACGAGTTCACGGGCCGCATCATGGAGGGCAGGCGCTACTCCGAGGGCCTGCACCAGGCCATCGAGGCCAAGGAGAAGGTGCGCATCCTGGAAGAGAACCAGACGCTTGCCACCATCACGCTGCAGAACTACTTCCGCCTGTACGAGAAGCTTTCCGGCATGACGGGCACCGCCATGACCGAGGACGCCGAGTTCCGCCAGATCTACAAGCTTCCCGTCTTCGCCATCCCGCCCAACAAGCCGGTCATCCGCGACGACCGCAACGACCTCATCTACCGCACGGTCGACGCGAAGTTCAACGCCGTGGCCGACGACATCCAGGCGCGCCACGAGGCCGGGCAGCCCTGCCTCATCGGCACCGTGTCCATCGAGAACTCCGAGAGGCTGTCGCGCCTGCTTGACAAGCGCGGCATCAAGCACGAGACGCTGAATGCGAAGCACCACGAGCGCGAGGCCGTCATCGTGGCGCAGGCCGGGCGCGTGGGCGCGGTGACCATCGCCACCAACATGGCAGGCCGCGGCACCGACATCATCCTGGGCGGCAACCCCGACATGCTGGCGGTGGACATCCTGCGACAGCGCGGGTTCGACCCCGACGGGCCGGAACTCGACGAGGACGGCAACCCCAACCCCAACCTGCCCAGCCAGATCGACCGCAACGCGGCGCTTGCAGAGGCGCGCGAGATATGCGAGGCGGAACAGAAGCAGGTGCGCGAGGCGGGCGGCCTTTGCGTGATCGGCACCGAGCGCCACGAGTCCCGACGCATCGACAACCAGCTGCGCGGCCGCGCCGGGCGCCAGGGCGACCCGGGCGTCACCCAGTTCTACCTGTCGCTGGAAGACGACCTCATGCGCCTGTTCGGCGGCAACCGCATGGACAGCATCTCCAACATGATGCAGAAGACGGGCCTCGAGGACGACATGCCCATCCAGGCGTCCATGGTTTCCAAGTCCATCGAAAGCGCGCAGCGCCAGGTGGAGTCGATGCACTTCGCGGCCAGGAAGTCGGTTCTCGAATACGACGACGTCATGAACCTGCAGCGCAAGGCCATCTACGAGGAGCGCAACTCGATCCTCGACGGCAAGGACACCACGGAGAGCATATCGAAGATCATCGAGGACTCCGTGGCCGACCAGGTCGCCGAGAACCTTTCCGGCGACTCCGCTGACGAATGGGACAAGCGCGCGCTGGAGCTTTACGCGGCCAACATGACAGGTCGCGAGGACTTCAAGGTGGACGACGTCGACCACGACGAAGACCCCGAGGCCGTGTCCGAGGCGCTTTACGACTTCATCTACGGCATCTACGAGGCCAAGGCCAACATCCTGGGCGACGAGGTCACCAAGAACCTGGCGAACCAGATACTCCTGCGCGTCATCGACACCCGCTGGATGGCGCACCTGTCCGAGATGGACTACCTGCGATACGGCATCGGCCTTCGCGCCTTGGGGCAGCGCGACCCGCTGGTGGAATACAAGAACGAGGCCTACCTGGCGTTCCAGAACCTGACGGCCACCATGTAC
>CBCTKQ010000116.1:0-5406 GCA_965147515.1 uncultured Eggerthellaceae bacterium
GGCGACATGCCGCCAAGGAAGCAGGTTCGAATGGTGCTCCATGCCGGTCGCCACGACCTGGTCGCCCTCGCAAAGCATGGGTGCAAACATCGCCGCAAGCCGGTTGAGCCCGTCGGTGGTGCCACTGGTCAGGATGGTCTCATCGGGGTCGAAGCCCACGAAGTCCGCCACGGCGCGGCGTGCTTCCTCGTAACAGACCGTTGCCTTCTGCGAAAGCGAATGCGCTCCGCGGTGCACGTTCGCGTTCGAATGGCGCCACACCTCGCACACGGCTTCCTGCACGCAGTCGGGGACTTGCATGGTGGCCGCGTTGTCCAGGTATGCAAGCGGCCGCCCGTTCACCTCGGCAGCGAGCATCGGGAAATGCCCGCGCAGCTCCTTCAGGGCCTCGCAGGACAGGCCTACCTGCGAAGCAGCATTGCGCGCCGTCCTCGCGCTCATCCGGCTGCCTCCTTCCCGCCCGCAGCTGCGACCAAGACAGCAAGGTCATCCAAGGTTTCCGCGAAGGCCAGCTGGATTCCGTCGAGCCGCACCCCGAAGTCCTTCTGCAGGGCCATGAGCAACAGCGCCTGCTTCATGTCGGTAGTGGAGGCCCCGTCGCATGTGGACGCGGCATTGGCCTTGCGCGCCAGTTCGGGATCGACCGCCAGCGCCTTTGCCAGCGACGCCTCGGCCAGCTCCTCAAGGCCGCCAGACCCGCATTCCACGGGCGCAAGCCTGTACTTGGCAAGCACATAGGAACGCAGGTGCGGCAGCACTTCGAAGGCGCCTGCGCCCTCGTCCAGCGCGCATCTGGCCGACTCGGCCGCCTTTGCAGCGGCCAAGTCGGCGTCAAGCAGCGATGCGACTATGCCTTTGCGGTCGGCGTGCGGCATGACGCGATTGCCCGCTACGCGACGACCGGCTGCAGCCCGAGCCTCTTCGCGATGAACACGAAGTCGTCGACGTAGTCGCCGTACACCAGCGGCAGGTGCAGCCCGAACGTCACCTGCTTCTCGAAGAAGTCGTGCTCGTCGGCCACCCGGAACACGAACCCGTTGTTGCAGTTGTCGGTGTCGTAGCCTATGCCGGCCACTATCTCGCCCCGGCCTATGAACATCTGGCTGGCGTCGGAGGATATGCGCGTCATGGTTATGACCTGCCCCTTGTCGGCGTCGAAGTCATGGCGCTCGATGGCACCGAAGCCCGCGTCCAGCGCGAAGTGCCGAAGCGCGTACTCGTCCAGCGAATCGAAGCCGTGGAAGCACCGCGTCGGCGTGGAGTGCGACGTGATGTAGAGGTTCTCCCTCGAACCCTCGATGTCCACGGCGTACTTCGGGTCGGCCCAGTTGAGCTCGCCTTCGTGGTTGAGCGGGAGCGGCAGCGTATTGCCCATGTACGGCGCGCGACCAGCCACGGCCATTTCCAGCAGCATGCACAGGACCGTGGTCACGTCGTACTCGCACGCAGAGCCCACGCCCCGTTCCAGGTTCAGGGAATGGGTCAGGCAGAACGTGAACTGCTGCTCGTTCAGGCGGCGCGTGGAGCACGCGTCCGGGCACGGCGCGGCGAAGCCGGAGCAGTCGTAGTAGTCCATCAGCTTGTCGACCACCTTGTAGGCCTTCAGCGAGTTGACGATGTAGTCATGCTCGATCTGGCAGTCGCACGCGCCCTTGGCAAGCTCGTCAGCCAGCTCCTCGCACCAAGCTAGGTCCGCCTCGTCGAGGTTCATGGTCACACGGCCCGGAGTGGTGTGGTTGCCCCCTTCCGGCAGGGGCTCCATCATGTCGAAGACCTCATGCAGGTTGACGAAGCGGAAGTTCGTTCCCCACTTGTCGCGCACCAGGTTCAGGCTGTCGAAGCTGTCGGTGCCTCCCACCATGGCCTTCGTGCCGTCGAAGCGCGGCGCGAGCAGGATGTTGGCCTGGCGCATGAACTTCTCGGCGCGAACGTCGAGCATCTTGCGCTTGAGCTCCTTCCAGTCGAGCGCGAAGACGACGTCGGCGCCGCGCCGTACCGAGGAACCGAAGCACAGCTGACCGAACATCTTGAAGGGGTTGGCTGCCACGGGCTTGCTCGTGCGCAGGACGAACTCCTCTATGAGCGTATTCGTGCCGAAAGCGGTGTTGATCAGGTAGAAGTCGGCCTTCTGGTCGTCGGCCAGCATCTCCTCGAACCATTCCTCCTTTATGTCCCAGTCGTCGGTGGACTTCACCACCACTGGCTCGAGCACCTCGAACCTGTCATCGTTCCGCAGGTTGAAGTCGATGGCCTGCTGGAAGCCCTTGTATATCTTGCCGTTGATGATGGCGTCGAAGCCCGGTTCCAGCGCCTCGCCCGACGCCATGCGACACGGGCCTTCGTAGTAGTACTTGTGCTCCATGCTGAAGAAGATCGGCTTGACGTTGAGCTTCACGTCATGGACAGTGCGTACGGTCATTGCGTACTCCTTTCCCCACGCCGCCGACGGCGGCGCTGTTCGCCGGGTGCCATGCGCCTGTGCGCGGCGCCCCCTGCACGTTCCAAACCTCTTTTTCGCAGCGGCTTGCGGGCCTCCTACCCGCCATAGCCTCCTCGCCTTTCCTCATGCATGTCGTTCGTCTATGCCATCTCGTTCGTTGGTTCGGCTCGCTTCCCTATCGCTCGGCTCTCATGCAACGCCGGGCGGTTTTATGCCCAAGCGCTCGATAAGCTTTCCCATGTCATCGAAGCCGTGTTCCTTGCAGGCGCTGGAGACGCCGGGCGTGGCACCCGTAGACGTGTCAGGCGCCTCACCGTCGGCACCGCGCTTCAAGCATACGAAGCTGGACGGCTTCGCGTCCCGCACGCTCCCTTCGAAGGCAATGCCTGGGGCTGCCCCCACAGGCGGCGGTGCCCCAGCGCTTCCCGTGTCCATTACCTTGAACGCATCTGCCCAGTTGGTCGGACCCGAATCGGCGTCCGAGGCATCAGCCCCCACCAGCCCCCAGGCTTCGGCGCATTTCCCGCAGCTTGTGCAGACGTCGCAACGCGCACCCGTCCACTTGGCTGGCCGGTCTCCCGAAACCTCAGCACCATCTTCGAAGCAGCGGCCGCACATGACGCAGACCGCGCATCGCGTCCCTTTGCGCCGCCCGTCAGCCATCGGATCCCTCCTTCTTGTCGTGCACGAACAAAACCACGCACAGAAGGCACAGCAGCGCGAGCATTCCGCTGAATCCCAACGCCATCGAGTAGCCCAGTACGGGCGTGTCGGGGGTTGTGAACAGCTTCAGCAGGAACACCATCACGGCGGTGGCCAGGGCGGCCGATATCTGGCGGCACATGATCAAGGTCGCCGAGCCGTCGGTGGTTATGCCCGCCTTCCCAAGCGGGCCCAAGGCCGCCGCAGTGGTGGAAGGAATCAAGGTGGTCAGCCCCATGCACCGCACCGCCTGGCAGGCCGCGAACGCCCAAAGAGGCGCCGACACGGGCACAAACGCTATGGTCATCGCGCCAGCGGACAGCATCACGCCGCCGGCGATGGCCACCCGCCTAGTGCCGAACCTGTCGGAAAGCCAGCCAGCCCCCGGCTCGAACACCAGCGCGGCCAAGGCGCCTGGGAACAGCACCAGCCCGGCTTCGAAGGTGGTGTGGCCCGCGGCCTCCACCACCGTCAGCGGGATTATCAGCGTCATGCCCACGAAGCAACCGTAAAGGAAGCACTGCGAAACCAGGTTCGCACGGTAGCCCTTGAAGTCGAATATGCGCAGGTCCACCAGCGGAAGCGCCAGCCTCTTCTGCCTGCGCACGAAGAGCACCAGGCACAAGGCGCCCACCACCAGAGGCGCCCACACCAAAGGCTCGCCCAAGGGCATGTTCGCGGCTGCAGTGAACGACAGCAGCACACCGCCGAACCCGAACGTGGAAAGGCAAAGCGACGCCACATCCAAGGTCGCGGCGGGGTCCTTGGCGTCGCGATCGCGCACAACGGCGACGGTGCCGGCAATCAGCACGACCGACGCCACGGAAAGGATCAGGAACAAGAACCGCCAGCCCACGGAAGACGCGATGGCGCCCCCGATTACGGGCCCTATGTTGGGAGCGAACCCCAGCGCAATCCCCGCGAATCCCATGGCGGTTCCATGCATGCTGTCCGGGAACCGCGTCATGGCGATGGTCTGCAGAAGCGGCATCAGTATGCCGGTGGAGACCGCCTCCATCACGCGCCCTGCGATAAGCATGGGGAAGTTCACGGCGGCGAAGTCGCACAACGAGCCGACGAGGTACAGCGAGAACGAGACGAGCATGAGGGTGCGCACGGAGAGCCTGCGCTGCACGAACGACGCCAGCGGCACGGCCGCGCCCATGCAGAAGATGTAGATAGTGGTGAGCCACTGCCCCCAACCGATGTCGGTGGAGAGGTCCGCGAGCACCTCCGCGGCCATCGTGTTGAGCGCGGTCTGGGTCATGCCGCCCAGTCCGGTGCCCACCACGACGAGCGCGAACAGGGGGACGACCCCCTTGGATATGTTCTCCTTGCCGGCCACGGAAAGACGGCGTGGGGCCGCACGCGGCAGCCCCACGCCAGGAAAGGAAGGACTACTTGCCCGAGGTCTCTTCGACGGTCTCGACGACGACCGCCTCGTCGACGGCGCCGCTGTCCTTGGAGGCTTCCTCAAGGTCCTTGCGGACTTCCTTTTCCGCCTTGTTGACGGCGTCCATCTTGTTGTCCATGGCAGCCATCTTCTTGGAAGGCATGACGCCGAACGAAAGGATCACGCCCACGATTCCAATCGGCACGAGCGCCCAGAAGGCGAGCATCGGGTCGACGTGGATGCCCTGGCCGATGGCCTCCTGCACGGCCTGCCCGATTGCAGGGCCGAAGTCGGCGGGGGTGCCGCCCGAGGCCAAGACCTGCTGCTTCGCCGTGATGGCGACGTTAGAGGCTGCAGTAAGGCCCTCGTTGAAGGGAGCGAGCACGTACGACGTGGCGATCTGACCGGCGTACTGGCCTAGCGTCAGCAGCGACAGCCCGAAGGCGACGGCGGTCTGGCCGCCCTTGAAGACGAAGGTCGGGACGAGGGGACGGCAGCAGGCGTTCAACATCATGTTGCCGATGCAGAAGAAAATGACGTAGGGGATGAAGAACGTGGCCTGGAAGGCGAAGCACGAGCACACCGTAAGCCCGATGATGCCGGCGACCACGCACAGGTACTTCTTGTCGCGGGGCGTCTTGTCCAGGATCAGGCCGCCGATGGGGGCCAGGGCGCCGCAGGCGCAGATCAGGCCGCCCCAGATGCCGGCGGTCGTCGCATCCCAACCGAAGCCGCCCAGACCCGTCGGCGTCTGCAGCCAGGTCTTGAGGTACTGGGAGAAGGCGTAGTTCATGTAGTTGAAGATGACGAACATGATGATCAGGCACCACAGCTGGCGGCTCTTGAAGAACGGCAGGACCTCTTTGAAGGA
>CBCTKQ010000117.1:0-5286 GCA_965147515.1 uncultured Eggerthellaceae bacterium
CAGGTTCAGCGGCGGGTCGTCCTCAAGGAGGTCCATGTTGGCCTCCCAAAGGCTTTCCACCGTGCCGACGTCGCGCCAGTACCCTTCGAAGGGGTACGCGAACAGCCGCTCGCCCGCGCCAAGCATGGCCGGGATCACGTCCTTGCCGAAGTCGTGGCTGCTGTTGGGGTCGTCGGCGTCAAGCATCAGGTAGCGCCTGGCCTTTTCCCAGCTGAACACGTACACGCCCATGGAGGCCAAGTTGCTGGGCGGGTCGGCCGGCTTCTCGACGAAGTCGGTCACCTGGTCGTTCTCGTCGGCAGCCAGTATGCCGAAGCGGCTGGCCTCCTCGATAGGCACGGGCATGGCCGCGATGGTGACGTCGGCCTCGTGGCTCTTGTGGAAGGCCACCATGCGGCTGTAGTCCATCTTGTAGATGTGGTCGCCCGAAAGCACCACCACGTAGTCGGGCGTGAACTTGTCTATGAAGTTGGTGTTCTGGTAGATGGCGTCGGCGGTTCCCGCGTACCAGCTTCCCACGTCGCCCACGCGCGTGTAGGGCGACAGCACGAACACGCCGCCAGAGGGCGAGTCGAGGTCCCACGGCGCGCCCGTGCCGATGTAGCTGTTCAGCACGAATGGCTCGTACTGCGTGAGCACGCCCACCACCCCGATGCCGGAGTTCTCGCAGTTGGACAGCGTGAAGTCGATGATCCTGTACTTGCCGCCGTAGGGCACGGCGGGTTTCGCACGATAGCGAGTCAGCACGCCGAGGCGGCTGCCTTGCCCGCCCGCCAGGATCATGGCGACGCATTCCTCGTGGTCGTTCATCTGCCAGACTCCCTTTCTTTCCCTGATGCACTCGAAGTAGACGACGCTGAGCGGCGGGACGTCCACCTTCGCGTGGAACGGCTGCCCTTCGAACGACCCGCGTTCGGTAGTTATGGCCGTGCGGTTGTGAAGCCCCGAGCCGCCGAAGCGGAGGTCGTCGCTGTTGAAGGCCTCGACCAGGGTGCCTTCGTGCGGAAGGCCCACCACCAGGCCCATCACCGGGTTGGGCGAGAAGTTGCAGCAGCACAGCACGTCGCACATCTCGCGGCCTTCCACAAGGTCGGCGTCTTCGGGCGTGGCCGACGCCAGCCTCAGGAAGGCGACCGTGTCCTGGTTGCGATTGTTGCGGTTGGCCCACTGGAAGCCCTGCGGCTCCATGTCGTTCAGCCACAGCGACGCGTGCTTCAGATAGAAGGCGTTCAGCTCGGCCGAGAAGCGCTGCATCTGGGCATGCGAGTCGAACCGCATCAGGTCCCATTCCAGCTCTTCCTTGAAGTTCCATTCGTCGAACTGGCCGAATTCGGACCCCATGAACGTGAGCTTCTTGCCTGGGTGCGCGAACTGGTACCCCATCAGCGTGCGCAGCGTGGCGAACTTCTGCCCGTATTCGCCGAACATCTTGTTCACCATAGACTTCTTGCCGTACACGACCTCGTCGTGCGAGTATTCCAAAATGAAAGCCTCGCTGTAGGCGTAGTCCATCGAGAAGGTCAGCTTGTCGTGATTGCCTGCACGGAACAGCGGGTCGGTCTGCGCATAGTCCAGCGTGTCGTGCATGAAGCCCATGTTCCACTTGAACGTGAAGCCCAGGCCGCCCAGGTAGGGCGGCAGCGTGACCATGGGGAAGGCCGTGGATTCCTCGGCCACCATGATGGCGCCGGGGTAGGCCTCGAGCACCGAAGAGTTCAGCTTCTGCAGGAACGCGACCGCTTCCAGGTTGATGTTGCCGCCGTCCTTGTTGGGCACCCATTCGTCGCGCCCGTAGTCCAGGTACAGCATGGAACTGACTGCGTCCACGCGCAAGCCGTCGATGTGGTAGACGTCGAACAGCTGCATGGCCGCCGAGATCAGGAAGCTGACCACCTGCGGCCGGCCGTAGTCGAACACCAGCGTGCCCCATTCGGCGTGCTCGCCCTTGCGCGGGTCGGAATATTCGTAGAGCGGCTGGCCGTCGAAGGAGGCCAGCGCGAAGGCGTCGCGCGGGAAGTGCGCAGGCACCCAGTCCATGATCACGCCGATGCCGTGGGCGTGCATGGTGTCGACGAAGTACATGAAGTCCTGCGGGGTGCCGTATCGCGAGGTTATTGCGTAATAGCCGGTGGTTTGGTAGCCCCACGAGTTAGGGAATGGGAACTCGGTGAGGGGCATGGGTTCCACGTGGGTGTAGCCCATCTTCACGCAGTACTCGGCCAGCTGGTCGGCCACCGTGCGGTAGTTGGGAAGGGGCCTGTCCTCGAAGTTGACGTCTTCCTTCTTCACGCCTTCGGGAAGCGGCGGGGTGCGCCACGAACCCAGGTGCATCTCGTAGATGGAGATGGGTTCGCGCTGGGCGTTGCGCGTGCGGCGCTTCTCCATGTAGGCGCCGTCGCGCCAGTCGTAGCCGTCGAGGTTCCACACCTTGGAAGCGGTGCTGAGGCCGTTTTCGGCATGGAAGGCGAACGGGTCGGCCTTAAGGTGCCCCTTGCCGTCGGCGCCGACTATGTAGTACTTGTAGACGTCGCCGACGTGAAGGCCTGTGGCGACGCAGGCCCAAACGCCCGGATGCACCATTTGCATGGGGTTGGCGGTGTCGTCCCAGTCGTTGAACTCGCCCACCAGCGATACGGCCTTGGCATGGGGCGCCCACACGACGAAGAGGTAGGCGTCAGGGCCCGCTTCTGGCAGCTTGTGGCATCCGAAGGTGAAATAGGCGCGCTGGGCATCGCCCCTGTCGAACAGATAGAGGTCCGGTTCTTTAAGATATTTCGAAACGGAGTCCATTGATGACAGTATACATACGGCGCGTAGACGAAACGGCTACACGCGCCATCTGTCACCAGTTGGCTACCCTAACGGTCGTAGCAAACACAGGGGATGAACGAAAAACACGTCCCCTGTTCATCTTCTTGATGCATGTATCATTATTGAGCGCTGGTGGAAGATGGGGCGATGGGAGAAGCGATGCTTGCAGACGATCAGGTGCAGAAATACTTGGACCGCATCGGGTTCGAAGGCAATCCTCACGCCGGCCGCGACACCCTCGACGAACTCGTGCGCCTGCACCAAGGCAGCGTGCCCTTTGAAACGGTGACGCTTCACCGCAGCGGGGCAGCGCCGTCGTTGGATGTCGACGACGTCTATCGCAAGATCGTCGAGCAACGGTTTGGCGGCTACTGCTTCGAGCTCAACAAGCTGTTCTCCGCACTGCTCGAGTCGCTGGGCTTCGAAACGTACCCCGTGCTGTGTCGCGCTGTGCGAGGCCGCGACGGGCTGATGCCCATCAATCACCGCGGCACGGTCGTGGCCCTTGAAGAAGGCGCCTGTTCCGTTGACGTAGGCTTCGGGGGGCCGATGCCTTCCGGAGCGCTGATGCTTGAGGATGGTTTGAAGCAAGACATCAACGGCGAAACCTACATTGCAACCTTCCGCGACGGGTGGTGGCATGTCGACCGGATCACGCAGTCGGCCAACGACCTGTACGACGACCATCTGCCCGAAAGGCGGCAGACCGAACTGACTCTGTGCGAGGCGAGGGTCGAAGACCTTGACTTCGATTCGTTGAACCGGTTCTTCTCGGCGCCGGGAACGCTGTTCCGCGACCACGAGATCGCGAACCTGCGCACGAAGAACGGCTATTACGGACTGAAGGACGGCGTGCTCACCAAGCGCATGAACGGCGTGAAGGAGGTCGTCGAGCTTGACGGCCCCGAACAGGTCGACCAGGTTCTCTCCGACCTGTTCGGCATGGTCAACATCAAAGACTGGCCGGCGTGACAGGGGCGCACATGAAGTGCGCCCCTACGTCAGCATACCGTTTTGAACCTGCTTCTAGAAAGCGAAGAGGTAGTCAAGCTCGTCGGTCCAGCTTTCGGGGTCAAGCACCCACTTGTCGCCCTGCTTGGTCAGGTCGTAATCAACCATCGAGTCGTCGCTGGGCGTCGTGGAATTGACCGCATCCATAAGCACCTTGCCGATGGCCTCGTAGGCCGCCTCCATCGTGGAGTACTGGCTTACGTCGCCTGACAGCAGCGTGGAAATCTGCGCCTCGAACTCGGTCGCGATGGAATACGTGTCCTTGCACGTTACCGTATACCACGCCTCGCCTTCGCTGCCGTCGATGTCAGTGAAGTCGTACTCGTAGTCGAAGCCCTGGATCATGGCCTTCGCCAGCTCGGTCGGATCGACTTTCAGCTGAGCAAGGCTTAGGTCCTCGGAGGCCAGCTCGGAGTTCAGCGATTCCTCGACGATTGCCGCGATGGTGGCCACCATGGCGGGGTCGGCCGACTTGATCTTGTCCAGCTCGGGGTCGACCACAGCGTACAGCTCGGTATCAAGGGCGCCCTGTGGGGTGTTCGAACCGGAAGCGGAGCTTGAGGCAGCAGCCGAGCTCTGGGTGGTTGCATATAAGTCATACACATCCACGTCAGCCTCATCCAACGCACTAAGCGCAGTGAATATCAAGATGCTGTTGACGATGATCATGATGATGGAAAGAACCAGGCCCACGATGCCGCAGATGCGCCCGGCCTTGCCCTGGCCCTGCGTGCCTCCGGCCTTGAAGTACTTGCCTGCCAGAACGATGGCGACGATGCCAAGCACGATGCCGACGATCGGGATGAAGCAGAACACGATGGCCAAGATGCCGCACACGAGCGCCCCGGTAGGGCTGGGCTGGCCAGCTGGAGCAGGAGCCCCTGCGTAAGGCGCGCCCTGCGGAGGCATCGGCTGCGTGGGAACAGGCTGTCCGGTCGGCGGCATGGGCTGCGTCTGCGTGGGCTGTCCTGCAGCAGGAACGGCCTGCGCAGGAATGGGCTCGGTCGCTGGCGCGGCTTGAGGCTCGCCAACAGCCGTCGCCGGCTGCTCGACCGGCATGGTTTCCTGCGAAGCTACTTCGGCGTTCTGCGCGCCGACGTCGCTTGCACCCATGCTTTCTTCGGGCACGTTGGTGGGGTCTTTCTCGTCCATTGTCGCTCCTTATGGTTTGCACGTAACCGCCGTGTTCGACGGTCACGTCCAATTCTATCCGAAGAAGCAACCTCGACTTGAAACAGAGACGTAACAAAGAACGGATGAATAGCCGTGTGCCAGGAACGGGTCAGGTGTTCCATCTAACGGCACGTTAAATGGATGCATAATTGGCAAGTGAGCGAGCGGCGCATCCAGTGGTTCAGATTCGGGCGAAAGCCCGACGACGCGTACTTGGGTACGCGAGGAGGGCTTGGAGGTCGAAGATGAACCGCTGGGGCGTCCGCGCAGCGTCAATCAATACTTCGGCCG
>CBCTKQ010000118.1:0-5280 GCA_965147515.1 uncultured Eggerthellaceae bacterium
GGCTTTCTGGGACGTCGCGGACCAGATCCGCAAGGGTGCGGCACTCAACGCCGTGCAGATCGCCCAGCTGCTTGTTCAGGAATGAGAAAAACCCGTCTAGACGACCTATTGATCGAGCGGGGCTTCTTCCCCGACCGGGAGGCGGCGTTGCGGGCGGTGATAGCCGGCGAGGTGCTGGTCGACGACGTGGTCGCGTTCAGCGCGGCTGCGAAGGTCGCCCCCGACGCCACGATGCGGGTGCGCGGCAAGGGGCGATACGTGTCGCGCGGGGGAGAGAAGCTGAAGGGCGCCATAGACGCGTTCGGCGTCGACGTCTCGGGCTGCCGCTGCCTTGACATCGGCAGCTCGACCGGGGGCTTCACCGACTGCCTTCTTCAGGAGGGCGCGTCGCATGTGGCATGCGTCGACGTCAACTACGGGCAGCTCGACTGGAAGGTCCGAAGCGACCCGCGCACCGAGGTGTTCGAACGCACCAACATCCGGAAGGCCGACCCTGCCGGCATCGGGGCGCCGTTCGACGTCGTGGCCATCGACGTGAGCTTCATCGGCCTGGCGCCGCTGGCGGCCGACATCGCCCGATTCTGCCGGCCTGGAACAATCCTTCTGGCCCTGGTCAAGCCGCAGTTCGAGTCGCGACGCGGCGAGGCGGAAGGTGGCGTCGTGCGCGACGAGTCCGTGCGCCTGCGCACCGTGGACGAAGTGCAGGCCGCCCTCCGCGAAAACGGATTCACAACAAACGGCATGGTGCAATCCCCGCTTCGCGGGCCTTCTGGCAACATTGAGTATCTGTTGCGTGCCGAATACGTTGGAAGCCGGGAGTAGCAAATGGACGCGATAAACGCCATCAACGCCATACTGATCGACGCCACCACCCAGATCGATAACTTCATGTACACCTGGATCCTGGTGGCGTTGCTGGTGTTCACGGGGCTTTGGTTCTCGTTCCGCACGAAGTTCGTGCAGATCCGCTACATAAAGGACATGTTCACCAACCTTGCAGGCAAGAGCGTGGCCGAGGACAAGAGCTATTCGGAACGCGAGCAGTCCATAGCCGAGAAGGTCGACGAGAACGCCTCTGCGCCTGGGCTTGACGGCGAGACGGTCGCTGAGTCCGTGGCGAATGACACCTCGGCCTATTCCAAGGACAAGAAGGGGCGCCGCAAGCAGATATCGTCGTTCCAGGCGTTGATGGTATCCACCGCTTCGCGCGTGGGCACGGGCAACATAGTGGGCATAGCCACCGCCGTGGCCACGGGAGGCCCGGGCGCGGTGTTCTGGATGTGGCTGATGTCGATCATAGGCGCGGCGTCCGCGTTCGTCGAGTCGACGCTGGCGCAGGTGTGGAAGGTGCGCAACCCCGACGGCTCGTTCAGGGGAGGGCCGGCCTACTACATCCAGATGGCGCTGGGCAAGCGGTGGCTGGGAATCGTGTTCGCCGTCGCCCTCATAATGTGCTTCGCGTTCGGCTTCAACGGGCTGCAGGCATACAACATGGCCTCAGCTTTCGACTACTACGTGCCCGCCGACTACCAGGGGATATCCGACGTCGTCGTCGGAATAGCCGCCGTCGCGTGCACCGCCGTGGTCATATTCGGCGGCCAGCAGCGCATATCGTTCATCACGTCGTGGGTGGTGCCCGTCATGGCCATCGGGTACATCCTGGTGTCCATGTGGATCAGCCTGTCGAACGCCGCCGACGTGCCCAGGGCGCTTGCTCTCGTGTTCGAGGAGGCGTTCAGCGCCCAGTCGTTCGCTGGAGGGTTCGCCGGAAGCGCGATGATGTACGGCATCAAGCGGGGGCTGTTCTCCAACGAGGCGGGAATGGGCTCGGCGCCTAACGCGGCGGCCACCGCCGACGTCTCGCACCCGGCTAAGCAGGGGCTCGTGCAGAGCCTTTCGGTATACATCGACACGCTGCTGATCTGCACCAGCTCGGCGATGATGGTGCTGATCCTGTACGTGCAACAGCCCGACGCCGTGGCCGCGCTCGTGGCGTCGCCGTCCTACAACGGCATCGATTTGGTGCAGATGGCCATGAGCAACGGGGTGGGCGAGCTGGGCATACACTTCCTGACCATCGCCATCGTGCTGTTCGCGTACTCCAGCCTGGTGGGCAACTACTTCTACGCGGAAGGCAACATCCTGTTCATCAAGGACGACAGGCGGCTGCTGTTCGCGTTTCGCATCTTCTGCCTGGCAGCCATCTTCTACGGGTCGGTGAACAACTTCACGCTGGCCTGGAACCTCGCCGACATATTCATGGGCTGCATGGCCATCATCAACCTTGGCGCAATCCTGGCGCTGGGTAAGTGGGCGCTGAAGGTGCTCGACGACTACTCGCGGCAGAGGAGGCTTGGCGAGAACCCGGTGTTCTACGCCGATTCTATAGAAGGGCTTCCGCCTACCGAGTGGTGGTTCAAGCACGACGACGTCCGCTACGAGGAGGCGTTGGAGGGCACGCTGCCCATGAACGGCGCATGAGCGAAAGAGGCGCCTCGCCGCGCGCAGCGACGTGGGCCGTGCGTCTGGCGTACGGCGCCGTGTTCGTGCTGAACGTCACCTGCGCGCTGCAGTTCGTCGCCGCCCCTGAGTCGTTCGCTGGCGCGTACCAGCTTTCCGGCGCGGCAGGCGAGGCCGCCGTGCGCGGGATCGGCGTGGCGTTCCTCATGTGGAACGCCACATATCCGCTGTTCGTCGCACGGCCGTGCCGGCACATGGCGCTCGGGGCCATAGTGCTGGTGCAGCAGGCAATCGGATGCGCGGGGGAGACCTCCATCCTGCTGACGCTTCCGTCTGCGGGATTCGATGTGCTGGCGTCGTCGATTGCAAGGTTCATCGCCTTCGACGTCGCAGGGCTCGTCGTAATGGGCGCGACGTACGCATGGCTGGTCATCGATGGACGTTCTCGGCGCTTTGTGTGACAGTGAACGTCCCCTGTCGCACACGTCAAACTCACGCCAGGTCAAGCGTGCATCTAAAGCCGTTTCGCGTTGTTGCGAACCTCCCCAAGGATGCCCTCCGCAAGTTCCCCGCACTGGATTCCGTTAGACTCCACCTCGGCCAGCGACTGCTCGACCGCACCTTCGACCGAGGTCGCAAGCTCTTCGAGCCTCGCCATCGCGCGTTCCTTAGGGACCCTCATCGATTCGGACGCTCTTTCGAACGATTCGCAGGTCACCTCCTCCAGGCGTCGGGCTCCTCCGATGGACATCGCCAGACGTGTTGACAACCTGTTGTAGCACGACGTGCAGAGGAGGTCGTACGCGGGTGCCAGCCTGAGTTCGCGCCATGACGGATCCCTCAGCAGGGCGAAATTCTTCAGGTGCGAGTCGCAGTTGCCAATCAGATAGTTGAAGGCGACGACCTCCCATAGTTTCCAGACGTCGGAAATCGGGTCCGTGGATGCATATCCGACCAGCTCGGTCACCTTGTCGAGGTAAGACGCGCCTCCGTCTTCGTACTTGTGCTCGGGAACCGTGCCCGTTGCTTGGCAGAGGTCTTCCTGATGGAGGCGCGCAGGTGCAGCCATTCCGTCGATTTCGCGCACGGATTCGGAAAGGTCGCGATCGAAGCGTTTCGTGCAGATGATGGGGGCGCCTGCGTCGATGAGTTCCACGTCGGGGACGTCGATGCCTAGCCTGCTCGCAGCAAGCGTGCAGACCGCTTCGTTCGTCGACGAGTCAGGAAACAGCGGGTTGGCGGGTTTTAGGATATGGGTAGACGGCGCCAGTCCTGAAGGCTCGTACCATCTTTCGTCGGGACCGCGGTACAGTGCGACTTTCGCCTGGCTTCCGGCCAGTGAGAAGCGCGCCCTTTCGCTGACTTCCGCCGCGACGGGGTAACTTTGCGCCACGAGCCTTTGCAGCATCTCTTCTTCGACGGGGGCGTATCCGTCCTCGATTCCCTCTGCCGGGCCCTGAAGGGAGACCGCTCCTATGCATTCATGTCCTATTGCGTTCAGCAGCTTCACGTAGGCCGCATAAGACACGTGCGTTCTTGACGCGAGCGCGGCGCGGGCCCCTTCCTCCGGCAGGAGCCCTTCGAAATACGGCCTCATCTTCCTCGCCGGAAACGGTTCGGCCTGAAGCGGAAGCGATATGGAAAGCGGCCTCGGGCTTTCAGACGCAAGCCATTCGTCGTCGTAGGTGAACGCCTCGCCGGTTCCAGGGGAGGTTTCTATCGCGCCTGCGTGTACCCCGTAGCCGTTTCTTTCCGCGTAGACCTCGATTCTCATAACGCCTCGCCGGTTCTTTTCAGCGCGACGAGGTCGAGCCCCAGCCTTCCGGCCACGAACAGGGCCTTGCCGATCTCAGACGTTTCCTTGCCGTTTTCCAAGTTGGACAGGTAGACCGTGGAGCATCCGCAGTATCCGGCGAGTTCTGCCTGGGTGTAGCCAAGCTCTTTCCTGCGCTTTCTTACGGCGGCTCCGAAGTCCGATGCGGTTGCTATCCTCATCGCCGTCTCCTTAGCAGCGTACGTTAACATTCGAATATAACAGTGATTGTATGAGCGTACGTTAATAATATGGTGAAAACGCACTGAATGCAAGCGTATGTTGATGTTGATCCAGCACGCGTGTTGGAGCGACGAGCATAGTTCGAGCAACCAAGCTTGATAACATAAGCGCAAGGTGCACCTATGCGAGCGGTATAATCCCATCCATGCATACCGAAACCCCCATAAAGGTCAGGTACGGCGAGACGGACATGATGGGCGTCGTCTACCATGCCAACTACCTGCTGTATTTCGAGGACGCGCGCCTGGACTTCCTGGAGGCGTTGGACTTCTCCTATTCCGAATGCGTGGAACGGGCCGGGTACATGAGCCCCATACTTGCCATCGACGTCCGCTACAACAGCCCGCTGCGCTATGGCGAGCAGGGCTTCGTGCGCACCTCGGTGTGCGAGAGCAAGCCTATGAAGACCGTCTACCACCAGCAGGTTTACCGCGCAGGCGAGGGCGATTCCGAACGACCCCTCGTGGATGCATACGTGACGGTGTGCGTCGTGGAACGCGAGAGCTTCAAGCCCGTGAACATCAAGCGCACGTTCCCCGGCCTCTACCAGGCCTACGCCGAGGCGCTTGAGGATTCGGGCGCTTAAAAGCAAGCGGCTTGCATCGGGCATCACCGTCGCATTCCTGACCTTGGCTCAGCCCGTCTTGTCTTGGGCGAATACCGCGTCGGGCGCAGCCTTCCAGCCAGATAACGGCTTCACAACCGTGTCGTCCGCGTTGCGCACGGACGCTTTCGTTCGCAATAACATGGGTTCCATGCGCGAA
>CBCTKQ010000119.1:0-5195 GCA_965147515.1 uncultured Eggerthellaceae bacterium
CAGGTCGCTTGCCAACGGCATGACGTACACCGGGTTCGACGCCGTCGAGAACGGGCTCGCCGACGAGGTCGGATACCTCGAGGACGCCGTAGACAAGGCATCCAGGCTTGCCGGATACAACGAGCGGCTCCCGTACGCCTCGCTTATGCTGTCGCAGCAGTCCAGCCTGATGACCCTGCTGGACGTGCTCGGCGAGTCGCGCACGCCGGACGACGAGGCGCTTGCGGCGCTTGCCGACAGGCTCGAAGACGCAAGGACGGCAGGGTAGAGGCCATGGCGAAGCGCGACGCAGACGTGGTCTGGCCCAGGCGCGCCGTTGTCACGGCGGGCATGCCTTACGGGAACAAGCCGCTCCATTTCGGACACATCGGGGGAGTCTTCGTCCCCGCCGACGCGTTCGCGCGCTTCCTGCGCGACCGCATCGGCAAGGACAACGTGCGCTTCGTCAGCGGAACGGACTGCTTCGGGTCGCCCATCGACGAAGGCTACCGCAAGGCCGTCGAGAACGACGGCTTCGCGGGAACCATCGCGGAGTACGTGATGGGAAACCATGAACAGCAGGCAGCCACGCTCGCAGCCTTCGACGTCGAGCCCGACATCTTCGAAGGGTCGGGCATAGGGCATGCGGGCGACGTCCACCAGGAGCTTTCGTACGCGATAGTCGAGGGGCTCGCCGAGACGGGGCACCTTTCGCTTTCGCCGACGCTCCAGTTCTTCGACGAGAAGGCAGGGACGTTCCTGAACGGTCGCCAGGTGGTGGGAAGATGCTGCCCCGTGCAGGGCTGCAAGGCAGACGCGGCCTACGCCGACGAATGCAGCCTAGGGCACCAGTACAGCCCAGCCGACCTCATGGACCCAGTTTCCACCGTCACCGGGACCACTCCGGTCATGAAGCCGGTCAACAACTGGTACTTCGACCTTCCGGCGTTCTCCGGGTTCCTGAAAGGCTACGTGGCGCAGCTGGAGCAGGACGAGGAAACCAGGGGCATCGTGCCCTCCACCATCGTGGAGTTCCTGGGCCCCCCGGTCATCTTCGTGAAGAACGAGGCCTACGACGAATACATCGCCTTGGCTGAAAGCCTGCCTCCGCACGTTTTCCGCGAGGCCGAGAAGGGCAAGGCCAGCTTCGAGATAGAGTTCGACTCCATCGAGGACCGCGACGCCGCCAGGGAGGTGCTCGAGAAGTCGGGGATCCGCTTCCGCACGTCGAAGACGCTCGTGCCGTTCCGGATAACGGGCAACATTG
This sequence comes from uncultured Eggerthellaceae bacterium, assembly GCA_965147515.1. Lineage (GTDB taxonomy): Bacteria > Actinomycetota > Coriobacteriia > Coriobacteriales > Eggerthellaceae > MGBC163016. The sequence goes on from CBCTKQ010000119.1 coordinate 1,247, forward strand.
AATGGGGGGTGAAGGCGCCGGCCATCGACGGGGTCGAAGGCCTCACCATCTGGTGCTGGCCCGAGTCGCTGTGGGCCCCCATCTCGTTCACCATAGCAGCGAACGACGCCATGGGCCTGCCGCGCGAGACCTGGCGCGACTTCTGGTGCTCCGACGACTCGTGCGCGTACCAGTTCATAGGCCAGGACAACCTGTACTTCTACGGCGTGGCGCAGCCTGCCATGTGGGAGGCCCTCGGGTCGCGCGGCGTGTTCGGAGGCCCCGACGCGAAGCCGTTGCGCCAAAGCAGGCTAGTCGCCAACCACCATCTTCTCTTCGGAAAGACGAAGGCGTCTTCGTCGGGCGACGTCAAGCCGCCCACGGGCGAGCAGCTCCTCGAGCACTACACGGCCGAGCAGCTGCGCGCGCACTTCCTCGCCCTTGGCCTCGACCAGAAGTCGGTCGCCTTCTCGCCCAAGCCGTTCGACCCCAAGCTGAGCGAAGAGCAGCGGGACGACCCGCGCGTGGCCGACCCGGCGCTCAAGGAGGGCGCGCTGCTCACCAACGTGTTCAACAGGCTGGCACGCAGCTGCTTCTACGAGTCCAAGAACAACTTCGACGGGTACATGCCGCTGGGCAAGGTGAGCCCTGACGTCGTGCAGGCGGCAAAGGACGCGCTGTCCGAGTACGACTCGTTGATGCACAAGGTCGAGCTGCATTCCATAATGCAGTTGGCCGACAGCTTCATCCGCTACGCGAACAAGCATTGGGCGTCGCGCATAAAGGAGGCCGCCGACGCCGAGGACGAAGGGCGCGAGGACGCGGCCGCGCTGAGGCGCCAGGCGCTCGTCGACTCCTACTACCTGCTCCGCGTGTGCACGCTCATGATGCATCCCATCGTGCCCCGCGGGTGCGAGGCCATCTGCGACTACATGGACTTCGACGAGGACGAGTTCTTCAGCTGGAACTACGACTTCGACGGCAACGACGAGCTTTGCTCGGCTTCCGAGATCGACGACGCGCGCCACCAGGTGTGCGAGCTTCCGCCCAAGTTCGACTTCTTCAAGAAGCACCCCTCGCAGTACAAGTAGCCTGCCGCCTGCGGCCGGAACACGGGACGCACCGTAAGCCGAGATGGGCTTGCATGGCACGGTCGTAGTGGTATCATGTAGCGGTTTCTAATTTCACATGCTTCAGCGACCCGGCACCGCCAGTGGCCAACCGGAAAAGGCTGCGGAGACGGGGATGACCTGGGGCAGAGGACTAACGAATGGAGAATGGTATGGCAACCCCAACCAAAGTCAGCATCGCCTCGCTTCTCGAGGCAGGCGCCCACTTCGGGCATCAGACCCGCCGCTGGAACCCCAAGATGAAGCCGTATATCTTCGGCAGCCGCGGCGACATCTACATCATCGACCTCAAGCAGACCCTCGTCGCGCTCGACCGCACGTACTCGTTCGTGCAGAACCTGGCCAGCCGCGGGGGCACCGTGCTGTTCGTCGGCACCAAGAAGCAGGCGCAGGAAGTCGTCGCCGACGCCGCCAACCGCTGCGGCATGCCCTACGTCAACAACCGCTGGCTGGGCGGCATGCTCACCAACTTCGTCACCATCCGCCAGCGCGTGGTCTACATGGAAGAGCTCGAGGCGCAGGAAGCCGACGGCCGCATGGCGCTGCTTCCCAAGAAGGAGCAGATCCTGAAGCGCAAGGAGCTCGCCAAGCTGCAGGCCAACCTCAACGGCGTGCGCAACATGAAGAAGCTCCCCGACGCGGTGTTCATCGTCGACACCTGCCGCGAAGAGATCGCGGTGCACGAGGCGCGCAGGCTCAACCTCCCGATCATCGGCACGCTCGACACCAACTGCGACCCCGACGACGTCGATTACGGCATCCCTGCCAACGACGACGCCATCCGCAGCGTCAGCCTGCTTTGCAACTTCGTGGCCGACGCCGTGCTCGCCGGCGGCGTGGCCGGCGTCACCGAGGCCGAGATGGCGTCCGGCGCCGATGCGGCCGCACCTGCCGAGCAGGCCGACCCCCAGCATTCGGACATCCTTTCCGACTCCGAGGCGAAGCGCGACGGCAAGACCATGGACGGCAAGGAGGCCGAGGCCTCTGCCGTCGACCAGCAGGAGGCGATAGCCGAGGCGGTCGAATCCGAGGGCGTCAAGGTGTCCGAGGTCCCCTCCGTTCAATAGTTGAAAGCCGCGCCCGGCCCAAGGCCGGCGCGATGTCGTAGATAGGAGCCATCAAATGGCAGAGATTTCCGCAAGCATGGTCAAAGAGCTCCGCGAGATGACCGGGGCAGGCATGATGGAGTGCAAGAAGGCGCTCGCCGAGGCCGAAGGCGACATGGACAAGGCCGTCGACGTCCTCCGCACGCGCGGCCTGGCGGCCGTCGAGAAGAAGGCCGGCCGCGCCACCAACGAGGGCCTCGTCATGACGGTGCTCAACGACGAGTGCACGCACGGTGCCGTGATAGAGCTCAACTGCGAGACCGACTTCGTGGCGATGAACGACAAGTTCAAGGCATACGCCGAGCGCATAGCACGCGCGGCGCTCGAATGCTCGCCTGTCGACGTCGAGAACATCAAGAGCGCGACCGAGGGCGGCGAGACCGTCGAGGCCATCCTCACCGACTGCATCCACGTGATGGGCGAGAACTGCCAGATCAGCCGCGTCGCCGAGGTGCAGGCGCCTGCCGTCACCAGCTACATCCATGCCGGCGGCAAGATCGGCGTGCTCGTCAACTTCGACGTCGAGGGCATCGACCCCGCATCCGAAGGCTTCCAGAAGTGCGGGCGCGACGTCGCCATGCAGGTCGCGGCGCTCAACCCGGTTTCTGCCACCCGCGAGTCGGTCCCTGCCGACGTGGCGGCCCACGAGCTCGAGATCTACAAGGCCCAGGCGGCCGAGTCGGGCAAGCCCGAGAACATCCAGCAGAAGATCGCCGAAGGCCGCATGGAGAAGTTCTACAAGGAGAACTGCCTGAGCGAGCAGGACTTCGTCAAGAACGGCGACGTCACGGTGAGGGAGTACGTCGACTCCTGCGCCAAGGAGCTCGGCGGCAAGATCGCCATCCAGGGCTTCATCCGCTGCGCGCTCGGCGAGTAGCCGAGACCATAGCACCAAGAACGCGAGGCCGCGCCGCAAAGCGCGGTCTCGTTTTGGATTAGGGCGAACCCAGGAGTGTCCATGTCCAAGGAAGTGATAGTAGTACGCGGCAACAACGCGCTCGCAGGCGAGGTGCAGGCCTCGGGCGCCAAGAACTCCGCGCTCAAGCTGATGGCGGCCGCGCTGCTCGGCCAGGGCGCCTCGGTGATAAGGAACGTCCCGGACATCTCGGACATCGCCGTGATGTCGGAGGTTCTGGAGCGCCTGGGCGCCACCGTCGAGCGCGACGGGCACGCCATGTCCATCGACACCTCGAACGTCGACAAGTTCGACACCCCCTACGAGCTGGTCTCCAAGATGCGCGCGAGCATATCCGTGCTCGGGCCCCTCATCGGAAGGTTCGGCAAGGCCATGGTGGCCATGCCCGGCGGGTGCCAGATAGGCGCCAGGAAGATAGACATGCACCTGGTGGGGCTCGAGTCGCTGGGCGTCGAGTTCGAAGTCGACCACGGCACGCTGATCGCCTCAACCCCGCACGGCCTGCATGGCGCGAACGTCACGCTGGAATTCCCCAGCGTCGGGGCCACCGAGAACATGCTCATGGCCGCAGTGGTGGCCGAGGGCGAAACGGTGATCGAGAACGCCGCGCGCGAGCCCGAGATAGCCGACCTGTGCGAGATGCTGAACTCCATGGGCGCAAGGGTGGAAGGCCATGGCTCCAGCAGCATCCGCGTCGAAGGCGTCCCGCTGGGCGACATGCATCCCTGCGAGCACACGACGGTGGGCGACCGCGTCGAAAGCGGCACGTTCCTCGTCGGCGGCGCCCTCACGGGCGGCCCGGTCACCGTCAGGGGGAT
>CBCTKQ010000120.1:0-5175 GCA_965147515.1 uncultured Eggerthellaceae bacterium
GACGTCCCGGGGCTCATAGAAGGCGCGCACGAGGGCCGGGGCCTTGGGCACGAGTTCCTGCGGCACATCGAGCGCACGGCCGTCATAGTGCAGGTCGTCGACCTCACGGGCGACTACGAGGGCCGCGACCCGTTGGAAGACTACGAGACCATAAAGACCGAGCTTGGGATGTACGCCAGCGAGCTGATGGACCGTCCCAGGATAGTGGTGGCCAACAAGGCCGACGCCCCGGGAACCGACGAGGCCTTCGAGCGGCTTGCCGCGAAGGTGCGGGAGGACTCCGTGGCTGCGGCAGGCGGCGACGAGTACGCCCCGAGCCCTATCGACCCGAAGCTTTACAAGACCAGCGCCCTCACGGGGGCGGGCGTCGACGCGTTGAAGGGCGCCATCGCGACGAAGGTGCGCGAACTTCGCGAAGAGGCGCGCCAGAAGGATTCCGCGGACGTCCAATACGAGCAGGTCTGGCAGCACAGGCGCGACAGGAAGGCCGCGGCGTTCGAGGTGTCCGAAGAGGAACCGGGCGCGTTCCGCGTCAGCGGGCGCCAGGTGGAGCGCATGGTCGTCCAGACGGACTGGGAGAACGAGGAGGCGCTGATGTTCCTGCAGCACCGCCTGAGACGCATAGGCGTCGAGGACGCGCTTCGCGAGGCCGGCGCCAGGAACGGCGACGAGATAAGGATATCCGGCCGCGCGTTCGACTACGAGTCGGTCGACGACGAGGAAGACGTTTACAGGGAGCTGGACATCTGATGGATTCCACAGGCGGAAGGAAGAGGCTGGTCGTCAAGGTGGGGTCTTCCACGCTCACGACCTCGGACAGCTCGATAGACCACGCATACATGGACGATCTCGCCAGCCAGTTGGCCGCCCTGAAGCGCGACGGATGGCAGGTCGTGCTCGTGTCTTCCGGAGCCATAGCATGCGGGCTTGGAAGGCTTGGGATAAGCGTCCGGCCTTCCGACATGCCTACGTTGCAGGCGGCGGCCTCGGTGGGGCAGAGCGAGCTTGCGGGCGCCTATGCCGAGTCTTTCCAGCGGCACGGCGTCGTCACGTCTTTGGTGCTGCTCACCAGGCGCGACACCGCCGACCGCGAGTCCTACCTGCATGCCCGCGACACCTTCGACAGACTTCTCGACATGGGCGTCGTGCCCGTCGTCAACGAGAACGACACCGTATCCGTCGAGCAGATCCGCTTCGGGGACAACGACAGCCTGGCCGCGCTGGTGGCCTGCCTCATAGACGCCACGCTGCTGGTCGTGGCCTCCGACATAGACGGGCTCTACGACGCGAACCCCGCGAAGAGCGCCCACGCGAACCTCATTCCCGAGGTGACGTCCATCGACCCGGACGTGATGGCAGTGGCCGGCGGCGCGGGAAGCGTCGCCGGGTCGGGGGGCATGCTCACGAAGGTTCGGGCCGCGCGCGTGATGATGGCCGCCGGCATCCCGATGGCCATAGTGAACGGCAAGCGCCCCGGCGCTATCGTCGACACCGCGGAAGGGCGCTGCCCCGGAACCGTGTTCGCCTGCAGCGAGAGGCCCCATTCCATAACGCCCAAGAAGCTGTGGCTCGCGCTTGGCGACAGCTCTCGGGGAAGCCTGGTGGTCGACGACGGGGCGAAAAGCGCGCTGATAAGGCGTGGAAGCTCGCTTCTGGCCGTGGGCGTAAGCGACGTGAAGGGCGCCTTCGACGAGGGCGACATCGTCGACATAGAGGACGGGCTCGGCTTCGTCATAGCTCGCGGCAAGGTGTCCTCGGGAAGCGACGAGATAAGCCTGGCCAAGGGCAGGACCAGCGAGGAGCTGGCCTCGAACAGGCTGCTGTCCTACCTCGCGGAGAAGCCGGTCGTGCACCGCGACGACCTGATAGTGTTCGAGTGACGGGCAAAGGGCCCCCTGACGTATCACGACGAGGAGATGCTCTGATGACGGACGGACTTGAGCTTGAGATAGGCGCCTTGGCGGCATCGGCCAAGCAGGCATCGGCCGAGCTGGCAATGAAGGGCGAAGGCGAACGCAACGCGGCGTTGCAGGCGATGGCGGACGCCTTGAGGGAGAACAGCGCAGCCATACTCGAGGCCAACGCCTGCGACATGGCGAAGGCGGTCGACGCCGGCACCAAGGAGTCGCTGCTCGACCGCCTCATGCTGGACGAGGAACGCATAGAAGGCATGGCCTCGGCCCTGGAGGAGCTGGTCGCGCTTTCCGACCCGGTGGGCGTCGTGCAGATGGACCGCAGGATGTACAACGGGATAAGGCTAAAGCGCGTGTCGGTGCCCTTGGGCGTCGTCGCCATGGTGTACGAGGCCAGGCCCAACGTGACCGCCGACGCCGCAGGCATCTGCATCAAGTCCGGAAACGCCTGCGTGCTCAGGGGCGGAAGCCTGGCCGCCGAATCGAACGAGGCCATCGCGCGCGTGCTTTCCGAAGCAGCGACGAGTGCGGGGATGCCCGAGGGCTCGATATGCTGCGTGTCGACCACCGACCGCCGCGCGACCGACGTGCTGATGTCCCTCCGGGGAGTGGTGGACGTTCTGATACCGCGCGGAGGGGCCGGGCTGATATCGCACTGCGTCGAGGAGTCGAAGGTGCCCGTCATCGAGACCGGCACGGGGAACTGCCACGTCTACCTGCACGAGAGCTGCGACAAGGACAAGGCGGTGGCGATAGTCGAGAACGCCAAATGCAGGCGCTACGGCGTGTGCAACGCGGCGGAGACGCTGCTGGTCGACGAGTCCGTGGCAGCCGACGTCCTGCCAGACGTGCTTGCCGCGCTTGCGAAGCGCGGGGTGGTGATGCATGCCGACGGCGCGGCGATGGGCATCGCGTCCGATGCCGGGATCGACGCGTCGCTGCTCGTGCCTGCCGGCGAGGACGACTGGGCCACGGAGTACCTCGCCCCCGAGATCGCCGTGAGGTGCGTCCGGGGAATCCGCGAGGCCATAGACCACATAAACCGCTACGGCACGCGGCATTCCGAGGCGATCGTGGCCGAAGACGTGCAGGCCGCAGACCTGTTCTGCAAGGCGGTCGACGCGGCGGCGGTCTACGCGAACGCGTCCACGGCCTTCACCGACGGAGGCCAGTTCGGGCTTGGCGCCGAGATAGGCATATCCACCCAGAAGATACACGCGCGCGGGCCTTTCGCCCTGGACGCCCTCACGTCGTACAAGTACGTGCTGCACGGCGACGGGCAGACAAGGGCCTAGATGGAAGGCGCCACCGACCTAACGGCAGGCAACCTGGAAGGCGCGAGGCCTGTGCTGGGGCGCGACGTCCCCCTGCAGAAGGTGGTGCGCGTGGCCGAGGCTTACGGCTGCGCCAGGCTTGGCGTGATGGGCGGCACGTTCGACCCCGTGCACATGGGCCATCTGGCCTGCGCCGAGATGGCGCGCGACGCCTGCGGGCTCGACGAGGTGCTCTTCATGGTCGCCCCACGCCCATGGATGAAGAACGGCCGAGACATCGCGGACGTGGGGGCCCGCATCGACATGTGCCGCCTGGCAGTCGAAGGCAACCCTTCGTTTTCCGTCAGCACCCTGGAGGCCCGCAGGCAGGGCAAGACCTACACGTCCGACACGCTGCGCGAGCTGCGCGCCATGCTCCCCGACGAGGTGCGGCTGTTCTTCATCATAGGCGCCGACACCTTGACGACCCTTCCCGGCTGGCACGAGCGGGAACAGCTTGCCCGGCTTGCCACCTTCGTATGCGTGGCCAGGCCCGGACGCGATGACGGCGCCGGGCTGCTGGCTGCGGCAAGGGAGAAAGGGTTCGACGTGGAATGGGTGGACGCCCCGCTGCTCGACATATCCTCAAGCGAGGTGCGGCGGCGCGTGCGCGAGGGCGACACCGTGCGCTACCTCGTCCCGGACGCGGTGCGGGAATACATCGAACGGCATGGGATTTACGGAGGTGGCGGACGTGGCTGATGCGACCCGCGCCGTGTGCGCACTTGATCCGTTGGGCGACGAATTCCATGATGAGATGCTCGCCGAGCTGAAGGACAGGGTGGGCCCGAAGCGCCTGAAGCACATACTCGGCGTGTCCGACACCGCGGCCATGCTGGCGCGCGTCTACGGGCTGGACGAGCGCAAGGCGCGCCTGGCGGGGCTGCTCCACGACTGGGACAAGGGCTTGGACGACGACCAGATCCGCCAGCGCGTGCGAGACTTGGGCATCGAAGATCAGGTGGGCCCATGGGTGGTGCAGAACATGCCGCAGGTCCTTCACGGGCCAACCGCGTCGGTGGCGCTTTCGCGCGAGCATCCCAGCATCCCGGACGACGTGATCCAAGCGATATACCGGCACACCACGGGCGCCGTCGACATGAGCGACCTGGACAAGGTGGTGTACGTGGCCGACGCCATCGAGCCGGGCAGGAACTTCGACGGCCTTGAAGGGCTGCAGGACGACGTCGGGCGCGTGTCGCTCGACGAGCTGTTCTTCGAGGTGTACAAGTTCTGGACTTTGGCGCTGGTGAGGAACGATCGCGTGCTTCACCCTGATACCATACCTGTATGGAACGCATACGCCGCTTCCCGGCCGAAGCCAGGGAAGCACGGCAAGAGGAAACGAAAAGGCGGTAGGAATGACTGACACGCTTCAGACTTCGCGCGAGGCAGCGCTGACCGCGGCCAGGGCGGCCGACGGAAAGAAGGCGACCGACATCATGGTGCAGGAGGTGCACGACCTCATAGGCGTCACCGACTACTTCGTGATAGCCACCGCGTCGAACCCGCGGCAGGTGGACGCCATAGTCGACGCCGTGGAGGACGACCATCGCGAGAAGTGCGGGCTGAAGCCGCTCGCCCGCGAGATGTCAAGCGACGGGTCGTGGTCGCTTCTGGACTACGGCTGCATAGTCGTGCACGTCTTCCAGCCCGAGGCCCGCGACTACTACATGCTCGAACAGCTTTGGAACGACGCGCCAGTCATCGACCTCGCCGCCGAGGAAGGCTTCGAGAACCTGGAATACTCCGACCGCATCGCCAAGCTCATCGAGGAGGCGGCCAGGCCGTCCGCCCGCGTATCCACTGAACCCGGCGAATAGACTTTCTCCGGGCCTCGCAGAACAGTCGCCCCCGTTCGGACGCATTCGACCAGCAGTTGGCCTTTCGCCCGCGTCCTTGCATCGCGTTGCATCCGTGCCTAGCATTCTTCGAGCTTCGAAGGATGC
>CBCTKQ010000121.1:0-4864 GCA_965147515.1 uncultured Eggerthellaceae bacterium
GGCAGTGCCCCGAAGAACACACGCAGAGGGCGCCATGCGCGAAGGTCTCGACCTCCATCCCGAGCCCTGCTGCATGGTCGCAAAGCGAACCTATCTCGCCCAGGGACAGCTCGCGCGCCAGCGTGACCCGCGCAAAGCCCAAATCGGCCAGGGCCGATATGCCGTCCTTGGAATGGATGCTCATCTGGGTGGACGCATGGAGCCGCGCGCCGGGAAGCTGCCGGGAAAGCGCGACGGCAAGCCCCAGGTCCTGCACGATGAACGCGTCGGCGCCGCTGGCGAGGCACTGGCGAGCGAGCTTGACGGCCCGCGGCATCTCGTCGGGCAGCACGATGGTGTTCATGGCGACGTACAGCCTCACTCCACGCAGATGCGCATAGTCGCAGGCCTCGGCGAACGTGGCCTCGTCGAAGTTGTCGGCGGAGCGCCGGGCGTTCAGTTCGCCCATGCCGAGATAGGCCGCATCGGCCCCGGCCGCGACGACGGCGTGCAACATGGCAGGGCTGCCCGCAGGCGCTAGAAGCTCTGGCAAGTTGGAAGGTTCAGGCATCTTGTGTCGGTTCGGTTGCGTTCTGCCCGTTTCGAAGGAGGCTGGCTACATCTCGGTGGCCATCTTGTCGGCCTCTTCGAGCAGGTTGAGGCCCTGGTCGTATGCCTTCTGCACGGATTCCAGCCGCTGGCCGTAGTCCGAGAAGTCATACTGGGCGCCTTCGGGGGCGTTCTCTATCTCGAGGAAGATGGCCAGGTAGTCGTTCAGCGCGCCTTTGAGCGTGCCTATGGCCTCGTCGTACTTGCCCTTCACGGACTTGAGCTCGTCGGGGGCCTCGAGGGATTCCATCTGGTCGAGCACTTCGTTCGCCGAGTCGACCTTGGCCTGAAGCGCAGACACGTCGCCTTCGGCCACGGCGCCCGAGAAGTCCGCGAAGCTTTCGGACAGCTGCTTGGACGACTTCGCCATGGAGTTCATGTAGCCGGCGGCCGTGACAGGCTTCTCTTCGGGGGCGGCCGGCTGGCTTGCGGCGCATCCCGACAGCATCGCCATTGACATCGCCATCACGAGCGCCACGATGGCCGCCAGGGCCTTTGCAGCCTTGGGCCTTCTTGAATCGGTGTGCGGAACCTGCATCCTGCTCCTCTTGTCGTGTTTCGTAAGAGTATAAGGCAAAAGGAAAGGTCAGGTCGTGGAAGCCGGATCGGGCTGGGGCGTCGGATCGACTGGTGTAGGATCTGGCTCGACCACAGGCGGCGTCACGGGCTCCGTCGGCTCCTGCGCTGATGAGCTGGATGACGAATGATTCCCGCCGGACGATGCCGATGACGAAGCCGACGACGAGTCGGAGCTGGACGAGCTCGAAGACGAGCTGTCCTCGGACTTCCAGGAACCCTTTCCGATGTGGTTCTTCTCGTCGACGTAGTTGCGGTACTTCGGCTCGCCAGCCGTGAAGAAGTCGACCAAGGGCGCATCGGCAAGCACCTTGCTCATGAAGTCGGAGAACGCGCTGGACACGGACACTCCGACCGCGCTGGCCTCCTCGTACGTCTCGGCGCGTTCGCCCAGCCAGAACGCTGCACTCATCTGCGGGGTGAAGCCGACGAAGTAGCTGTCCTGGTCGGTTTCGGTGGTGCCCGTCTTGCCCGCGCACACCTGACCGGTTGAAAGGGCGGCAGGCTTGCCGGTGCCGCCGGTTATGACGCCTTCGAGGCAGTCGATGACGGCGCGGGCGACCTCCTGCGACAGGACGCGCTCGCCTTCGGGGTGCGTGTTGTCGACTATGACGTTGCCGGAGCGGTCGGTGATGGTGAGGATGCACTCGGGCTCGTAGTGGATTCCCCCGCTTGCGATGGTGGAGTAGGCGCTGGCCATTTCCAGCGGATTCACCGAGTCGATGCCCAGCGTGATGCCGGCCACTTCCTGGATGGGCGACTTGACGCCCAGGCGCTGGGCCATGTCGCGCACCTTGTCGACGCCGATGGACATGATGAGGCGCGTGAAGGCGGTGTTCGACGACACCGCGGTGGCCTTCTTGATGGACACCGAACCATAGCTGGCCTTGCCTGCGTTGTAAACCTGGCGGTCGGTGCCTTCGAGGTCGACCGAATAGCCTGCGTCGATGGTGGTTTCGGGGTCGATGCCTTCCTCGATGGCCGCTGCCAGCGTGAACGCCTTGAACGACGACCCGCACTGGCGGCCGCCGCCGCCTTCGCCGGTGGCCATGTTGACCTGGCTTTCCTCGTAGTTGTTGCCGCCGACCATGGCCTTGATGTGGCCGTTGCTGTTGTCGATGGCGGCCATGGCGACCTCGAACTTGCTTCCGGCCTGCTTGGCCTTCTTCTCGCAGGCCTCCTCGGCAGCCTTCTGGTCGTTCACGTCGAGCGTGGTGATGATCTTCAACCCGCCCTTGAACAGCTCGGCGGTGGAGAAGGCGTACTTGCCTTCCTCGTTGAGGAGCTGGTTGCGCACGTAGCTTGCGAAGTACGGATAGGCGACGATTCCGTTGACGGAAGGCGCGGTGGTGTTGAGCACGATGTCTTCCCCGCGCACCGCGTCGGCTTCGGCGGCCGACACGCACCCGTTCGACACCATGCGGTCGAGCACGAGGTTGCGGCGCGACTTGGCGTTGTCGGGGTAGTCGATGGGCTCGTTGTAGTTCGGCGACTGCGGGATGCCGATGAGCGTGGCAGCCTCGGCCAGGGTGAGTTCGTTGGCATGCTTCGAGAAGTAGCGCTCGGAGGCGGCCTCGATGCCGTAGGCGCCGGACCCGTAGTTGATGGTGTTCAGGTACATGAGGAGGATTTCGTCCTTGGAGTACATCTCCTCGACCTTCATGGCCAAGAACATCTCGCGGATCTTGCGCTTGAACGAGATCTCGCTCATCTCGTCGGAGAGTATGGTGTTGCGCACCAGCTGCTGCGTGATGGTGGAGCCTCCCTCGAGCGAGCCGCCCAGCACGTTGTTCACAAGCGCGCGGGCAGAGCCCACCACGTCGACGCCGGAATGGTTGTAGAAGCGCTCGTCTTCGCAGGCCACGGTGCCTTCGAGCACGTACTTGGATATCTGGTCGGCCTCGACGGGCTCGCGGTTCTCCAGCTGGAACTCGGCCAACACCGTCTCGCCGTCGGATGCGTAGACCACCGACGTGGCCGAGGTGTTCAGCGCGTTGGCGTCGGAGTAGTCGGGGAGGTCTTGCAGCCACACGTTGGCCAAGGCCACTCCCCCGATTCCCAGCGCCGCGACGACCGCGACGAGGATGGACACGAATGCGAGCACGAACGCCTTGCCCGACTTCTTCTTGACGTTGTAGCGTCCCTTGATTGCGCGAGAGGCCAAGCTTCCTCCATCGATCTGCTTGCGTCAGCTTCCTGCCTCCAGGCTGCGGCGCGGCAAGGGCGGCCGCTATAGGCCCGAATGGCGACGGTTTTCGCGTGCAATTCTACCATCTTCGAAAAAACGCCGCCGAAAGCGGCCGCTTTTCCATCAAATGGACGCTTTGTCTTGTTGGATCTGTGAAGACAGCAAGGCCATCTGGTGCGAGACCTGATGCGAGGACGTGCCGCCTATGACGTCGCGGGCGTCGACTATCGACTTGAGGTCGAGACAGCCCACGATGTCCTCCTCGAAGAGGTCGGACTCGGAGCGGAAGTCGTCGAGAGACAGGTCCTCCAGGCCGCAGCCGCGCTTGTCGCAAAGCAGCACCAGATGCCCAACCACCTCGTGGGCGCGGCGGAAAGGCATCCCCTTCTTGGCGAGGTAGTCGGCGATGTCGGTGGCCGCCAGGTAGCCGTCCTTCGCGGCGTCCATCATCGCATCGGGATGGATGGCCATGGTGTCCACCATGCCGGCGGCGCAAACGTAGCAGTCCTCAAGCGTGTCGGCGGCGTCGATGGCGCCCTCCTTGTCTTCCTGCATGTCCTTGTTGTAGGCCAAGGGAAGCGACTTGAGCGTGACCATGAGGGCAACGAGGTCGCCGACGACGCGGCCCGACTTGCCTCGGATAAGCTCGGCGAAGTCAGGGTTCTTCTTCTGGGGCATTATGGAAGACCCCGTGGAGTACGAATCGGACAGCGTCACGAACCCGAACTCGGACGTGGACCACAGGACGATTTCCTCGCACAGGCGCGTGAGGTGCAGGCACGACACGCTGCAGGCGTATATGAGGTCGAGCAGGAAGTCGCGGTCGGACACGGCGTCCAGCGAGTTCTGCGTGGGGAAGCCGAAGCCCAGCATGGCCGTGGTGGCCTCGCGGTCGAGCGGATAGGTGGTGCCGGCCAGCGCCGCAGAGCCCAACGGGTTCGCGTCGGCCGAGATGCGCGCGGCGGCCAGGCGCTGGAAGTCGCGCGTGAGCATCCAGACGTAGGCCAGCATGTGGTGCGAGAACAGCACGGGCTGGGCGTGCTGCATGTGCGTGTAGCCGGGCATGACGACGCCCATGTTGCGCTGCGCCTGCCCGAGAAGGGCCTCGCGAAGCGCGACGTTGGCCGCCATGAGGTCGGTCGCGCGCTTCTTCGCGTAGAGCCTGGCGTCGGTGGCCACCTGGTCGTTGCGGCTCCGGCCGGTGTGAAGGCGCGCGCCCGCGTCGCCGATTCGGCGCGTCAGCTCGGCTTCGATGGCCATGTGGATGTCCTCGTCGTTCACGTCGAAGACGAAGGCGCCGGACTCTATGTCGCCTTTTATCGCGGCAAGACCCTGCTTGATGGCGGCGGCGTCTTCTTCGCTTATGACGCCTTGGGCCGCCAGCATCTCGGCATGGGCCATGGACCCTGCGATGTCCTGCAGGTACATCTTCCTGTCGACCGGAAGGGAGGCGCCGAAGCGCTGGGTGAACTCGTCGACGCCTTCCTCGAACCTTCCTGACCAGAGTGCCAT
>CBCTKQ010000122.1:0-4844 GCA_965147515.1 uncultured Eggerthellaceae bacterium
AGGATGCCCGTCGACAGGCGCCGCTTCGTCGTCTACATCATCCTCCTCGCCATCGCCATGCTTGCGGTGTTCAGGCTGGTGCACGTGGGCGTCGCCGTCGTTGCCGTGACGGGAGTGCTTGCGCTGGCAGACCCGAGGGCGCTCAAGGCGGTGGACTACTCGCTGCTGCTGACGTTCATGTGCTTCTTCGTCTTCGCCGGGAACCTGGCGCGCGTGCCCGCTTTGAGCGACTTCGCCACCGGCGTCATGGCAAGCGATGGCGTGCTGGCGGCCGCAGGGCTGAGCCAGTTCGTAAGCAACGTGCCCGCCGCGGTGCTCCTTTCGCACTTCACCGCGGATTGGCAGGCGCTCCTCGTCGGCACGAACATCGGGGGCGTAGGGACGGTCGTGGGGTCTCTTGCAAGCCTCATAACCATCCGGCACTTCGCGACCGTTCGAAAGGTGTTCCCAGAGCTTCGCAACGAGCGAGCGCTAGACGTCGGCCGCTTCTTTGGCCTGTTCGCTGCGACGAACCTTGCCTTCTTCGCCGTGCTGCTTCCCCTTTGCGTGCTTTTCTTGTAGGGGAAGCCTTGCTGGGGAAAGCGCCAGGCCATAGGCTTACGCAAGATTGAAAGGAAGGAAAGCATGGCATTCGAACCTGCGCGGACGGCGCTTCTGATGATCGACATGCAGATGGGGTTCATCGATCCGGACAGCGGCCTGTGCATCGCCGGCGCCAACGCATCGATTCCCGCATGCGAGGCTGCGCTGCGCACGGCGCGCTTACTGGGCGTGCCCGTCCTGCACGTAAGAAGAAGATATGCAGCGGACGGCAGCGACGTGGAGCCCGTACGCCTGAAGGTATGGGAAGGGGGCGGAAGGCCGCTCTCGCCCGCATGGCCCGAAAGCCTCGACCCGCCGCATGGGCTCGAACCGCTGGCCGACGAGGCCATCCTGGAGAAGCCGCGGTTCTCGGCGTTCTTCGGGACCGACCTCCACGCGCGGCTGGAATCCCTCGGGGTCCGTTCGCTGGTGCTGATAGGGACGACCACTCCGAACTGCATAAGGTCCACCTGCTACGACGCGCTGTCGCTGGGCTACGACGTGGCGGTCGTGTCCGACGCGACGTCGTCGCGCACCCCCGAGGTCCAGAAGGCCAACCTTGACGACATGGCGTTCATCGGCGCGACCGTGTGCACCGCTTCCGAACTGCAGGGGCTGCTAAGCCAAGGCGAATCCGCCTAGGGTCAGCGGGGCATCTCAGACAGGGTCGTCGCCCCGCTACGCTTTGCAGGCTATCGGGTGGCGGATCGCCGTCTTAATCTTCGCGGGGTCGGTGCGGCGCGGGTCGGAAAGGTAGATTTCGTGGTGGTGGCGGCCTGTCTCGGTCGAGGAAACGTCCAACCGGCAGCCTTCGGCGACGACGAACTCGTCGAGCGCCTGGATGGTCGCCGGCTCGTCGTCGTAGGGCCCCACATGCATGACCTGGGCGCATAGGCCCTCGTCAACGTTCAGCAGCTCTGCCTTCGCGGCATCCACGTCCTTCTTCGCCGCAGCCTCGGCCTTCGCCCATTCCAGCACCTCGGGCGTCACGAAGTCGGGCAGCCTTACGGCGGAGACCCACTGGAACAGGTCCTTGCACGAGAAGTCGATGCCGGACATCCCCTCCTGCCACCAGAAGCCCTCGAGCGGAGGCACCACGAAGTCGAAGTAGCCGTCGATCCGATGGTCGCCCATCTTCGACATCTTGATCGTATAGGCCACCGCGTACAGGATGCCGATGGATTCCTTGTATGAGCCGCCCTCCAAGTTGGGGTCGCCGCTGCCCCGCACCGCCACGTACTTCATCGGAGGAACCTCGACGATCGAGGGCTTCCGCTTGGGCATGTAGAGCGCCTTCTGCTCCTTTTTGAAGTCGTAGGCCATGCGTGGCTCCTTCCTCGAATACGCATCGTCGACGCGTCCGCTGAAAAGGATAGCATCGACCTCGCATGGAAAGGCCGGTGTGGCCCATCTGCCACCTCGCGCAACATATTGTTGCAAACAACAGACTGATAGCGCTGTGGCTGTTCCCTAGATTCCCGACTGCCTGGTTGTCCGCGCAAGGAGAGGTAATCATGCCGGCGTGTAAAACCAGGCGCGAGGATGTATCATTGGCGAAACCGCACACGCCACGACACGAAAGGAAGCCCATGTTACGGGTGAAGGCGAAGTACCTCCTGCTGATCGCCGCCGCGGTCTGGTTCCTCGCAGGGTTCAACGTCGCGCGCTTGGGCGTCATCGCATGCGCCGAAGGAGATGCGCAGCCATGGCTTCTCGCCGTTGGGATACCCGTCGTGTTCGTCGTGTTCCACATGATGTTCAGCAAGCTGGTCGGCAAGCACGCGGACCGCATCAGAGGCTATGGCGAAGATCATATGCACGTGCTGAGGTTCTTCGACGTGAAGGGCTACGTCATGATGGCCATCATGATGGGCGGCGGAATCGCGCTGCGCGAGTTCGGCATCGTCCCCGGCTGGTTCGTCGCGTTCTTCTACACCGGGCTGGGGGTTGCGCTTGCCCTTGCCGGAGTCGGGTTCCTGGTGCACTACCTGCGCCGAGGCGGCGAGATCGTCTGCCCCGTCACGAAGAAGGCGCGCCTGGCCTGAGGCGTCAATGTCGGCTGAGCCGACGAAAGTCCACTCAAAAAACTCATCCGCTCAGGCGGTCGGCCAGCAGCTGTGCCTGGGTGCGCAGCGCCAGCTCTTCGTCCGCGGACAGCGTTAGCACGTCGGTGGTGTAGTCCTGGCGGTTCAGCGCCACCTGGACATGCATCGTCTCCACGAGGTCTGTCTTGAGGAAGGCGAGCGTCTCCTCCAGGCACGCGGAACAATAGCGCGCCTTTGCCCCGCCGCCTGCGCAGCTGAACAGCGTGAGCCGCCCCCTCATGGCGGTGTCTTCGGAACCCGGCTCAAGCGGCCGCGACAGCCAGTCGAGCAGGTTCTTAAGCACTCCGGGAATGCCGTGGTTGTATTCCGGCGAGAAGAACCAGACCGCGTCGGACGCCGTCACTTCGGCGCGAACACGCGCTACGGCGGCAGGCGTGGGGAACTCGGCGTCCTGGTTCATGTATGGCAGGTCGGCGTAGTCCAGCCAGCGAGTGTGCAGGCTGGCGTCCATCTCGTGTAGCATGGCCGCCGCACGCTCCCCCACTTGCCTGTTGAGCGACCGCTTGCGCAGCGACCCGCAGACCAGCAGCACGTTCTTCACGTCCGTTGCATCCGTCGCGCTCATTGGCCAGCCTTTCCCTTCGTCGAATCCTCGGAAGAGTTCAGCGTAAAGGAAACAAATCGTATCCATGGCGTTCGCTCGGATGTTATTGACGGCACGTTACCCGCATGGAATGTGCAAAAGGACGATCTTCGTCTGCCGTTCAGAATATACTTGTGTTATACTTGCCATGCTCGACGAAGGAGGTGCCCCATGGCACAACTGTCGCTCTACATGGACGATGCCTCTATGGAAGGGCTGCGCGCAGACGCCGAAGCGGCCGGTAAGTCCATCTCTTCATATGCGCGCGAGGTGCTTGAGAAGCGTCACGAACGTGGGCGTGGATGGGTGAACGGATGGCCTCCTGGCTATTTCGAGAACCTGAAACCGTTGAGCTTCGAAAGACCTGCCGACCCTCCTCCCGAACCAGTCGAAGCCCTCAACACGCTTGGGGAAATCAATGTATCTTCTTGACGCAAACATCCTCGTAGACATATCGCGTCGTAAGCTGCGATACGCCTACGACATGCTCATGCTTAACGACGCGAGCCTCTTCAAAGTTCCGGCAATCGTGAAAGCCGAACTCCTTCTAGGCGCCGAGAAGAGCAAAAGCCCCGAAGAAGATCGCTTGAAGGTCGAATCGCTGCTGCTGCCTTTCGACATCGTCCCGTTCGACGAGACATGCGCCGTTCAATATGCAAGAATCCGCGCACACCTCGAGCGCAAGGGTCAAACCATAGGCGGAAACGACTACCTGATCGCAGCCACCGCGCTGGCCCACAGCGCGGTCCTCGTGACCAACAACGTTAACGAGTTCAAGCGCGTCCCGGGGCTTTCCATAGAATCCTGGGCCGAGATCGACTTTCCGTAAGGTTCGGCTCGCATATTCCGTCATACAGTGCCGCAGATGAACTGCGCCCCTACGTACGCCTGCGCGAACCTCTCCTGTCGACGCAGAAGCGCAGCTTGCTGCGCCCGCTTCGGCGAACGTCAGGCATCGTAGGACGCGAACGAACGGGCAGCCAGCCACATTGCAAGCAGGCTTCCCGCCGCGAAGACTGCGGCACCCGCCACCAGGCCAGCAAGTTGCGCGCCGATGTTCCCCATCCCTATCGTCGCGAACATGGAGCACCACGGAAACGGCAGGTACGGAACCGCCTCCAAAGCCACCAGCACGACGGCTGCGGGCACGCAGGCAACCATGAACGGCACCCCGACCTTCATTGGGTTGCGGTAATAAAGCGGGTAGAAGAAGGCGTTGAACACGCCGAAGACCGCCAGCCCGAACCCGACAAGGAACAGGTTCGCCGGCATGCCCACCAGGTCCTGCCCCTGCGCGACGGCGTTGATGCCCAGAGGCTCGCGCAGCAGGACGAACACCGCCATGATCGCGACCATGGCGGCCTCGATGGCCATCATGGCGGCTATGCGCGCCCGCACCATCTCGCGACGCGACATCGGCAGCGAGAACGAATAGCTCAAATCGCGCATCTCGCGCGCGTTCATTCCGTTGAAGAACGCCACCAGCACCCCGTAGATGAAGATGGCCCCGTACATCCAGGTGGGGATGAGCACAAGTGCGCCCAGCAGCGCCAGCACGTAGGTGGACGGGTGCA
>CBCTKQ010000123.1:0-4780 GCA_965147515.1 uncultured Eggerthellaceae bacterium
ATACATACGCATCCTGGCCCTTGATCACTATATCCCCAAGTCTGGAGCGTTCGATTCCCAGATGAATCAGGGCACCCAGATAATCCCGATGAGTAAGCGCCTCACTGAATTTTCCGGAACAAGGCGAGATACGGATACACCGAATCGGATACATTGAAAGAAAAAGCTCTTCATTTTCCCCATAATCATAAGAAAGAGCATCAGGAAGAAATGCTGCTATCTGACGCTCTGCTTCTTCATAGCCACCGAAGGTACGGATCATAACACCCGCTTCCTCCGGTCGAAAGCTATGTACCATATGAAGTTCATTCAAATCCAGAAAATCCGTAAACACAGGAATCTCCCGATAATAGGCTGTTCTTGCCAGATCTGCCAGCCGCTTTCTGAACTGTACTTCCTGTTCTTTCATCTTAGAAGTTTGTCCGAACAGAAGGAACGTCAAAAGCGCCGCTTAATATTTCCTGGAAATCACCGGAAATTTCCACATTGGCTGGTGTCAGGATAAAAATATAACTGGAAATCTTCTGCAGACTTCCTGCGATAGAATAGCATGCACCGGAAGAAAAATCTATGATTCTCTGCGCCACATCTACATCAATACCTTCCAGATTCAGTACTACAGTACAACGGTCAATCAGAGTATCTGCGATCTCTCTGGTGTCTTCCATGGAAGAAGGTTTGATCACACAGACTTCCATCGTGCCATTTCCGCTGTTTTTCTTTCTCATCGGAGTGATCTTGCTGGATGCAGACGGAGTTGCCTGCTTTACAGTCTGTTTCGGAGCTTTTGTCTGCTTTGGTGCCACTTTTTTCTCCGGTTTTACATATTCAACTTCTTCATCTTCATCATCATCGCCGTGTTCGTGAACAGCGACAAGAAGCTGTACAGGACGGGAATGTACTACCCGGCAGCCGGCGCCTACGCGGTGCCTGCCGTGGGCCAGCCGGTTCCTCCTGTTCCGCCGATGCCGGCGCCAGGCCAGCCTGTTCCTCCGGTGCAGCCTGTCCAACCTGCTTCGCCGCAAGCCGTACAGCCGCAGCCCGTCGCGCCCGTTCTCGCGGAAGCCACGCAGGCGCCTAGCCCCGACCAGGCCGCTGCGCAGGCTGCCGTGCAGCCGGCGCTCGAGGGCGCGCCTGTCGAGAACCAGCCCTTCGAAAGCGCGCCCGTCGAGGAAATGGTCGAATCCGTTGACCAGATCCAGGTGGTAGGCGCGCAGGCTGACGCTGCCCAGCCTGACGAGCAGGCGGCGGTGGTCGATTCCGTGATGGTGGACGAAGGCGCCACGGTGTCCATCGAGACGGGCGAGACCGAAACGAACGACGACCAGGCTTCCCAGAAATAGCCCAATGAGCGACGCCGCCTGCATCAAGCCTTGCGAGCCTGAGGCGGGTGTCATCTCCGAGGTCTTTCCGCACCTGATGGACGTCGGGGAGGACATGATCATGTGCGGGGCCGACGTGCATGCGGTCGAGCAGCTGATAATCAGGCTGGGCCGGGCGTATGGGGCCACCCGCATGAACGTGCTGGCGATAACCGCCGTCATCGTGGTCACGGTCTCCCTCCCAAGCGGAAGCGAGCTGACGTTCTCGCGCCGCGTCGAAGGGGGAGGCCAGACCGACTTCGCCAGGCTCGAGGCCTTGAACTCGCTGTGCAAGGAATGCGTATCGAATCCGCTTCCGGCCGGCGAGCTGTCGTCGCGGCTGCAGGCCATAAGAAGCATGCGCCAGCCGAAGTGGTACTTCTATCTGGGCGGAATGCTGTCGGCTGGGTCGTTCGCGGTCTTTTTCGGAGGCAGCCTGCTGGACGGCGCCGTGTCGGCGCTGTTCGCGGTCCTCGTATGTGCGGCCATGCGGCATCTCAAGGCCTACATGCCAAACGTGATGGCGTTCAACTTCGCCGTGTCCCTGGCGGCAGGCATCGCCATCGCCGCCGTGGCCGTGGCCTTCCCGGCCGTCAACGTGGACATGGTCATCATCGGCGTGATCATGCTTCTCATACCGGGCGTGGCCATGACGAACGCCACGCGCGACATGCTGTCGGGAGACACCATCTCGGGCGTCATGCGGTTCGTGGAGAGCCTTCTTTGGGCAACGGCGTTGGCCCTTGGGTTCATGGTGGCGCTCTGGGTCGCCAGGACGGCCGGACTCGACTTCTCCTCGGGCGCGAATTCCGCGCCCTGGCAGCCATGGCAGACGGCCTTGGCCGCCCTCGGAGGCTCAGTGGGGTTCGCGCTGTTCTTCAACGTCAGCCCTAGGCGCGTCGCCGTCGCAGCCCTGGGAGGCCTTCTCGTCTGGGTCGTATTCGACCTGGTGCGCATGCCCATGGGCTCCATCTTCGTGCCATGCGTCGTCGCCTCCACGTTCGCGGCCGTCTACTCCGAGGCGGTGTCGCGCGTGCTGCACGTGCCCGCCACCGTGTTCTTCATCGTGTCGGTCATACCGCTGGTGCCGGGGCGCGGCCTCTACTACACCATGTTCAACGCGGTGAACGGCGACCTTGGCGCCTGCGGCGACTTCGCCGTCATGACGCTGCTGTACGCGGCCGGAATCGCGGTGGGGATCTGCCTGGTGGCGGCGGTGGGCCAGACGTGGGAGGCCATCAAGCGCAGGAGGGCCGCAGGTTCGAAGGGCCCTTCCGACGGCCTTCGCGGCGGCGTGCAAAAACCTGTCGATTGATGGGCCACGGGCGTTGGGTTCTTGTTATCATGTAAGCATCTGTTCGCGAAAGTTAGGAGCCCTCAAATGGGAATGAAAGCCGACGAGGTACTCGAGATATCCTACGACGACCTGCCGACCTACCTGCACGCCAACCATTCGGTGTACATGGACGTCGACGGCGAGCTGTACTATCTCACTGACGTGAACGACCGCTACTGGAGGGTGCAGGACACCTCGCAGAAGAACGAGAAGGGACACTACGTCGACTGCAGCCCCCTGGTGCCCACCATCTCCGAGTTCCTGGAGCTTCCGTTCCGCGAGGGCAAGTCGGTAAAGGACCTCTTCGAGGAAGCCGACTTCTACGCGTCCGTGAAGTAGCGAGACCGAAAGCAACGCAAGGCGAGGCGGCCCCACGGGTCGCCTCTTTTTTAGGAGGATTCGAATGGCTGAAGAAAACAAGGTTCCCGAAGGCGCCCCCGAGGACTGTGGCGGAAGCTGCTCTTCGTGCGGGGTGTCGGGCTGCGGGTCGCGCACCGAGGCCCAGGCTCCGTCGAAGCTCGAGCCCAATTCGCGCTCGAACATCAAGAAGGTCGTCGCCGTGGTTTCCGGCAAGGGAGGCGTTGGCAAGTCGCTGGTCACCAGCCTTCTGGCCTCCGAGCTCAACAAGCAGGGCAAGAAGGTCGCCATACTCGACGCCGACGTAACCGGGCCTTCCATCCCCAAGGCCTTCGGCGTGCATGCGCGCCCGCTTGCCGACGAGGACGGCATGAACCCCGTGCACTCCGCCTCGGGCATCGAGATGATCTCGGTCAACCTGCTGCTTCCGCAGGAAGACGTCCCCGTGGCGTGGCGCGGCCCCGTCATCACCAACGCGCTGAACCAGTTCTGGAGCGACGTGAACTGGGAAGAGGTTGACGTCATGCTGATCGACATGCCTCCCGGCACCTCCGACGTGTTCCTCACCATCTGCCAGATGCTTCCCATCGACGGCATCGTCACCGTGTCCGCCCCGCAGGAGCTCGTGGCAATGATCGTGGGCAAGGCCGTCAACCTCGCCGGTTCCATGGGCGTGCCCGTCATCGGCCTGGTTGAGAACATGGCCTACTTCCAGTGCGACGACTGCGGCAAGAAGCACCACATCTTCGGCGAGCCCCAGGGCGCCGAAATCGCCAAGAAGTACGACATCGAAGCCGTGGCAACCCTGCCCATCGACCCGAAGATCGCCGAGCTGGTGGACGTGGGCGAGGTGGAGAAGTACGACGTCGGCGACGCACTCGACCCCATCCTTCAGGCAATCGAGAAGGCATAGGGAACGTGTGCGGCACGCGCCTCGCTTCGACGCGTCGTCGCCTCGAACTAACTCGGAAGGAGCGGAAGCCTCCGTTGCGAATCCGCTTGCGAGGCTGTGGTGCAGGTTTTGGCGGAGAAGGGGTTCGAGGACTGTCTGAGGCGCCGCGAAGCGGAGCCGAGTTCCGCAGAACCTCCGCCAAAACCCACGCCGCGGTAGCCGAGCCCTGCGGTGAGCACGGAGGCTTCCGCTCCTTCCGAGTGGATTTCTCGGCTCCTTTGGCTTTCAACTACGCTCGTGCGCGTGCCGCGCACGTTCGAAGGCTTACGATTGCATTCCTTGTGTGCAAGGTGTGTGCGAGGGGGCGGGGTGGTTTGGCACTCCAATTGCATGAGTGCTAAAATGGCGCGGAAAAGTACGCTAGCATACTAGGATCGGAGAGCCATGTCATTCGAGAAATTCACCGACAAGGCCAGGAAAGTACTAGTTCTCGCGCAAGACGAGGCACGTCAGCTCCATCAGCCCTACGTTGGCACCGAGCACATCCTGCTCGGGCTGATCACCGAGAAGGAGGGGCTGGCGGCGCAGGCGCTCGACCGCAAGGGCGTCAAGTACGACGACGTCGTGCAGAACATCCGACAGATCGCCACCATCGACGAGGACGCAGACGTTTCCGGCCATCTTTCTTTCACCCCAAGGGTCAAGCGCGTGCTTGAGAACTCGCTGCGCGAGGCCATGCAGATGGGGCAGAGCTACATATCCACCGAGCACCTTCTTCTGGGCATCGTCCGCGAGGGCGAGGGCACGGCCATCGACGTGCTGAAGCGCATGGGC
>CBCTKQ010000124.1:0-4733 GCA_965147515.1 uncultured Eggerthellaceae bacterium
GATAGAGGACGTCAAGGAACCGTTGGAAAAGACCGCATAGAGGAGACTTCACATGGCGGAGGGCAAGACCAAGGAGAACTACAGCGAGTGGGAGAGGCCCATATTCGAGGCCTGGCGCGACGGAGGGTACTTCTCGCGCACCCCTGGATTCGGCGAGCATGCCAGCCAGCCCTACACCATAGTGATCCCGCCGCCCAACATCACCGGCGTCCTCCATCTCGGCCACGCGCTGAACGACACGATTCAGGACGCCTGCATCCGGCGCGCCCGCATGCAGGGCTATCGTACGCGCTGGGTCCTGGGCACCGACCACGCCGGCATCGCCACGCAGACCAAGGTGGACAAGCACCTTGCCGAGCAGGGCATAAACCGCCGCGAGATAGGCCGCGACGCCTTCATCGAGGAATGCCAGAAGTGGCGCGACGAGTACGGCACTACCATCGTCAACCAGATCAAGGCCATGGGCTGCAGCTGCGACTACGACAACGAGCAGTTCACCATGAGCCCCGAGTTCTCGCTGGCGGTGCGCAAGGTGTTCGTCGACTGGTACCACGCAGGGATAATCTACAGGGGGCGCCGCATCGTGAACTGGTGCCCCAGCTGCACCACCGCCATCGCCGACGACGAGGCCGAGTACGAGGAGGAGGCCAGCCACCTGTGGTACCTGCGCTATCCTCTGACCGAACCCGTAGACGGCATGGACTACCTGGTGGTGGCAACCACGCGCCCCGAAACCATGCTGGGAGACACGGGCGTGGCGGTCAGCCCCAAGGACGAGCGTTACGCCAACCTCGTGGGGAAGACGGTGACCTTGCCCATAGTGAACCGCGAGATCCCCGTCTTCGCCGACTTCCACGTGGATGCCGAGTTCGGCACGGGCGCCGTCAAGGTGACGCCTGCGCACGACCCCAACGACTTCGCCATGGGGCAGCGTGCGGGGCTCGACCAGGTCAACATCTTCGACGAGACGGCGACCGTCGTCGACGGTTTCGGGAAGTTCTCGGGCATGTCGCGCGACGAGGCCAGGCAGGCGGTGGTCGACGAGTTCGAGTCGCTAGGGCTGCTCGACCACATCGAAGACCTCACCCATTCGGTCATGCACTGCTATCGCTGCCACAACACGCTGGAACCATGGCTTTCCGAGCAGTGGTTCGTCTCGGTCGACGGGCTGAAGAAGCCTGCCGCCGCTGCGGTCGAGTCGGGCGAGATAGAGTTCTACCCCTCGCGGTGGTCGCAGGTCTACCTGGACTGGCTGGACAACCTGAAGGACTGGTGCATATCTCGCCAGCTGTGGTGGGGGCATCGCATCCCCATGTTCTACTGCGACGAATGCGGATGGCAGGACGCCTCGGTCGAAGACGTCGAAACGTGCCCCGAGTGCGGCGCACCCGTCCGTCAGGACGAAGACGTGCTTGACACGTGGTTCTCGTCGCAGCTTTGGCCCTTCGCGACGCAAGGGTGGGGGGTCCATGGGAAGGACGCTCCCGAACTCGTCGAGAACTACCCGACCCAGCTGCTGTCCACGGCCCGCGACATCATGGGGCTTTGGGTGGCGCGCATGGTCATGGCGTCCGAGCACTGCATGGGGCAGATCCCGTTCCAGGACGTCATCATCCACCCAACCGTCATGGGCGCCGACGGCAAGCCCATGAGCAAGTCGCGCGGCAACGGAGTCGACCCCGTCAAGCTGATGGAGGACTACGGGGCCGACGGCATGCGCTTCGGCCTGCTAACCCAGGTCACGGGGTCGCAGGCCATAAGGTTCGACGTCCAGAAGATCGAATCGGCGCGAAACTTCGCCAACAAGATAAGGAACGCGGCAAGGTTCGTCGAGATGAACCTTGAAGGCTACGTCCCAGGCGAACCACAGATGGCTGACGCGTCCGACAGGTGGATGTTCTCAAGGCTGGCGAAGCTGGTCGAAGGCGTCGACGAAGCCTACGCCTCCTACGAGTTCAGCGAGATGACCAGGCAGCTGTACACGTTCTTCTGGAACGAGTTCTGCGACTGGTACATAGAGTTCTCGAAGCCAAGGCTTTCCGGCGACGACGAAGCCGACAGGCTCGCGTGCCAGCGCAACCTGCTGGCCGTGCTAGACGTCGCTCTAAGGCTGCTGCATCCCATCATGCCCTTCGTCACCGAAGACATCTACGCGAAGCTCCCGAAGGGCGAGGGCGCACCCGCCATGCTGATCTGCGCCGAGTGGCCCGACGCGCAGGCGCTGGCGCACTACGTCGATGACCAGGCGGAACTCGCCACGGTGACGGTATGCGACATCGTCGGCGCCGTGAGGTCGGCGCGTTCGCGATACGGACTTTCGCCCAAGACGCAGCTCGATGTCGTCGTGAAGGCGCCTGCCGAGAAGGCCGCGCTCGTCGAGTCGCAGTCGCCGCTTATATCCTCGCTAGCGAGGACGTCGTCCCTCTCCGTCTCGCCTGACGCCCCCAAGCCGCCCGAGTCGGCCGTGGGGCTTGTTTCCGACGTCGAGGTCTACACGGTGCTGTCGGGGCTCGTCGACTTCGAGGCCGAGCGCAAGCGCTTGGAAAAGGAGGCCGGGAAGCTGCAGGCGGATACGGCGAAGCTCCAGAAGAAGCTCTCGAACCCGGGATTCCTTTCCAAGGCCGCGCCCGAGGTCGTCGAGAAGGACAAGGCCAGGCTCGCCGACGCCGAAGCACAGCTCGACCGCCTGCACCAGCAGCTTTCCGAGCTGATATAGGCACCTTTGCTATAATGGCTTGAACTGTGACACTGAAACGCAAACAGGGGAGTTGGGATAATTGAGCGAACTGTTCCAGCAGCTTTGGACGCCGCAGATGCAGACGGCGTTCACCGTCGTAGTGGTGCTTCTGGCGATTCTGTACGTTCTTTCCATCATCTGGGTAGTGCGCGACGCATACCTGCGCGGCACGACATGGTACATATGGGCCATCGTGGCGCTGGTCCCGCTCGTCGGGGTCATCGCCTACATACTGCTGAGGCCGCCCCTGCTTCGCATCGACCGCGACGAGCAAGAACTCGAGATCGCGCTCAAGCAGCGACAGCTGATGAACTACGGGGAATGCGCGACATGCGGCTACCCGGTCGACGCCAGCTACGTCATATGCCCCAACTGCCACACGCAGCTGAAGAACCTCTGCACCCATTGCGAGAGGGCGTTGGAGCCTTCGTGGGCCATATGCCCGTATTGCGCCACGCCGGTCGCGGGGTCCACTCCTTCGCGCAGCTCGCGTTCCGGAGGCTCGTCGCGCAGGCACACCTCCCACAACCGCTCATCCGAGTAACAACCCAATACAGCACAGCTCCTAGGCTTTCGCCGTTGGGGCTCCGTCATCGCAGGTGCTTTGTATGCACCCGGCATGAAAGGAGAATCTAATGGAAATCAAGCTTCCCGACGGGTCCGCCAAGCAGGTGGACGAAGGCGCCACAGTCGCCGACGTGGCCGCGGCCATCGGCGCCGGGCTTGCAAAGGCGGCCCTTGGCGGCATCGTGAACGACCGCCCCGTCGACCTTTCAGCACCGGTGTCCGAAGGCGACTCGGTGGCAATCGTCACCTCGAAGTCCCCCGAAGCCCTCGACCTTCTGCGCCATTCTGCCGCCCATGTCATGGCCGCGGCGCTCACCGACCTGTACGGAACCGTGGAATTCGGAGTGGGGCCCGCCATCGAAGGCGGCTTCTACTACGACGTCAAGATGCCCGAGTCACTGTCGCCTGACGACCTTTCTGCCGTTGAGGACCGCATGCGCGCGATAGTCGAGGAAGACCTTCCCTTCGAAAGGCGCGAGGTCACCCGAGACGAGGCGCGCCAGCTGTTCGCCGACCAGCCCCTGAAGCTCGAGCTGATCGACGAGCTTCCCGAAGGCGAGACGATAACCGTTTACTCCATAGGTTCGTTCACCGACCTTTGCCGCGGGCCGCATCTTCCTTCCACCGGCGCGCTGCCTGCGTTCAAGCTGACGAAGCTTGCAGGGGCCTACTGGAAGGGCGACAGCGACCGCGAGATGCTGCAGCGCATCTACGGCACCGCGTTCTTCAAGAAGAAGGACCTCGAAGAGCACCTGCACAACCTAGAGGAAGCCGAGAAGCGCGACCATCGCAAGCTTGGCCGCGAGCTGGGCATCTACATGATGGATCCGATGGCGGGCGTGGGCCTTCCAATGTACCTTCCCAAGGGCGCGCGCGTCATACGCACCATGCAGGAATGGCTGCGCCGCGACCTGTACGAGCGCGGCTACGAAGAGGTCATCACGCCTCACATCTACAACGCCGACGTGTGGAAGACCTCGGGCCATTACGGCTTCTACAAGGAGAACATGTACTTCTTCGAGATCAACGAGGGCGATGACGAGAACCCCCGCATGACCGAGTACGCCGTGAAGCCCATGAACTGCCCGGGCCACGTCATGCTGTACAAGAGCGAGCTGCATTCCTACCGCGACCTGCCCCTGCGCTACTTCGAGTTCGGCACGGTGTACCGCCACGAGATGTCGGGGGTCGTGCACGGCCTTTTGCGCGCCCGCGGCTTCACCCAGGACGACGCGCACGTGTTCTGCACGCGCGACCAGGTGGTGGACGAGGTGGTGGCCATCCTCGGGCTCGTGGACCACATCATGTCCACGTTCGGGTTCGAATACGAGGCCGAGATATCCACGCGCCCCGAGAAGTCCATCGGCACCGACGACATGTGGGAGCATGCCACGGGTGCGCTCAAGGAGGCATGCGAGCGCCACGGCCT
>CBCTKQ010000125.1:0-4725 GCA_965147515.1 uncultured Eggerthellaceae bacterium
GAGAGGCACGCGCCCTAAGATTTACCGAATCCCCACGAACGTCATGATGGTGCCGCGCTTGCCATGCGAGGCGCGGTGCGAGAAGAAGAGGTCGGGGTTGCAGCACGTGCACAGGCTCGGCTTCTCGATGCCTTCGCGAGGGACGCCGGCGCCCATCAGCACCTGCGCGTTCGCCTCCCACAGGTCGAACTGGTACTTCCCATCGCCGTTGTCGTGCACTGAGAAGATGGCTTGGCATGCGCGCTCGTCGAAGGCTTCGCGTGCCGCTTCCACCACGTCGGCTCCAACCTCGAAGCAGTCCGGGCAGATGGACGGCGCGATGGAACACACGACGTCGCGCGGATCGGTTCCGTACCTTTCGGCCATCACGTCGAGCAGCTTCGCGGCGATCTTGCCCACCGTCCCACGCCAGCCTGCGTGCACGATTCCCACCGCCCTGTTCGCCGGGTCGGCGACCGTGACTATGCAGCAGTCGGCCGAATAGCAGGCCAGCGTGGCGCCCGCGACGTCCGTGGTCAGGCCGTCGATGTCGCCGTTGAACGCGGCGCGCTGCTCCGGCGGCATCGCCATCATGGCCTCGTCCACCACGGCGATGTCGGTCTTGTGCACCTGGCGCGAGTTCACCACCGATTCGGGGTCGATTCCGACCGCCTCGAAGAACGCCTCGCGGTTGCGGGCCACGTTCTCGGCCGTGTCGAACTCGTTCAGGCAGAAGTTCATGGACGCCGTGTGTCCGGTGCTTACGCCCCCGATGCGCGTAGACGTGCCGTTGGCCAGCCACGGAAGCCGGTCGAGCGCAGGGGAGGACACCCAGACCACGCCGTCTTTGCAGTGGACCGGCGCAGGCGCAGCCTTGGGATCGAAACGCTTGGGCGCAAACTGGACGATTTGCTGGGGAATCGATTCAGTCATTCTCTGATGCTAGCACAAGCGGACGGCGCCGACGTTGGCGCCTCTTCCGCATGCGTGCCACCAAGCCGGACGAGGGGAGCCATTCGCTTACCACCACGGCCAGGAATATGAGGCCGAACCCGCAGAGCATGGGGACGGTCAGCGCCTCGTTCAGCAGCATCACCGAGAAGATGACCCCGAACACCGACTCGAAGCTGAGAAGCAGCGACCCGGACGCGGCGGGGACCTTCGCCAGGCCGATGTTCTGCAGGAGCAGCGCCGCGCACGTGGCGCCCAGCACCAGGTAGGCGAGGCTCGCTATCATCGAGGGGTCGGCGAACGCCTGCATGGCGGGAGGCTGCTCCACGAACGCGGCTACAACGAGCCCCATCGCGCCGCCGAATATGAACTGCAGCGCCGTGATGGCGCGCATGTCCCTTCCCGGGGCCATCTTAGACGTGGCGGCCAACTGGATGGCGAAAAGCAGCGACGACAGCAGCGTGACCGCGTCGCCCCAGCCCATGGTCAGGTCGGATTGGCCCGCAAGCGACACCAGCCCCACGCCCATGACGCACAGAAGCGCCGCGGAGATGTTGAACGCGGTGGGCCTCTTCCTGGTGAGGCCCCATGCGATGAACGGGACTATCACGCAGTACAGCCCCGCGAGGAACGAGCTCTTGGCGGCGGTGGTGTCGGTCAGGCCTAGCGAGTTGGCCATGTAGCCGGCGATCATGGGGATGGAAAGTATCAGGCTGGCCTTCAGGTGGTCAGAAAGCCTGCCTTCGCGTGCCAGCCTTGCAAGCTGCGGCGCGAACACGGCGCACAGCACGATGCCTGCCGAGAAGAAGCGGCCTCCTGCCAGCCAGAACGGGGGGATTTCCTCGACGATGCCCTTTATGCACACGGTTCCAAGCCCCCAGATGGCTGCCGCGAGCAGCAGAAGGAGCGAGTACTTCAGGGTGCTGGTCTTTCGGGAGGAGCGGTTCATCGGCGGCTATTATACAGACCGCGCGAGCAAGGCGTAACCCCTTGTGGAGGGCTCATATTATAAGCACAACATATGGGTGTTGATGTAGTCGATCAGCGCGCCCCGTTCGTTCTCGACGGCTTCGTCGACGACCGCGTCCAGGGCCGCCTGAAGCACCCGTCCCACTTCCGGGCCCTCCGCCAGGCCAAGCGACATCACGTCGTTGCCGTCGATCGCCAGGTGGCGTATGGCGAACGCGTCGCCCTTGGCGATCATGTCGTCAAGGGCGGCCTCTATCTCGTCCATGCTTGCCGCCTGGCCGCGGTATTCAGGAGCGTGCGCCAGTATGTCGGCCCGCTTCAGCGCCAGAAGGCTGCGGAACAGCACGGGGTCGCCGCCGACTTTCGCCAGCGCGCGCTTGACGCTCTTCGGGGTGGGGGCCACTTTGTCGCTGTGGTTCGACACCATGGCGCAAAGGCTGTCCTTGAAGGCCGGCCCCATGAGCAGCCGGTCCATCATTCCGCGCGCCAGCTTCGCGCTGACCGTCGCATGCCCGTAGAAGTGCACCACGCCGCCTTCGCCGAAGAACATGCAGGCGGGCTTGCCCATGTCATGGCAGAGCGCAGCCCACCTGACCAGACGAGTTGGCTCAGCGTTCTGCACGGCCCAGGCGGTGTGCTCCAGCACGTCGAAGCAGTGGTACTTGGTGGGCTGGGCGCAGTCCTTCATGGCCACCAGCTCGGGGATTACGAACGAAAGCACGTCGACGGTTCCCATCAGCGCGTCGTGCACGTGGCTGCCCAGCAGAAGCAGGTCGAGCTCGTGGGTGATGCGCTCCGTCGAGACGTTCTCTAGCAGGCTCTTGTGCGAGAGCATGGAATCGTAGGTTTCGCCGTCTATGCGGAACCCCAGCTGGCTGGCGAAGCGGCAGGCGCGCAGTATGCGCAGCGCGTCCTCGCGGAAGCGTTGGTTTGGGTCGCCTACCACGCGGATGACGCCCTCGGCCATGTCTTGCCTGCCACCGTAGGGGTCCACAAGCCCGCGTTCGGGATGCCAGGCCATCGCGTTCATCGTGAAGTCGCGCCTGGACAGGTCCTCCTCGATGGACGACACGAACTCCACGCTGTCGGGATGCCGGGAGTCGGCGGAGGTCGCGCTGTCCACGCGGTACGTCGTCACCTCGAAGGCCTGCGGGGCTTGATCGCCTTTTGCGCCGCTCCCGCAGCCTTCGCCCGCTGCACCTTCGTCCGCTACGTTTTCCGGCCCTTCCGCGTTTCCGCGTTCGCCGTCCTTCGCGCCTCCCGCGATGATGGTGATGGTGCCGTGCTTCGTGCCCGTCTCGTGCGCGCGCATCCCGTGCGCCTCGCATGCCGCCGCGGTTTCCTGCCAACGCGCGGACGTCGCTATGTCAACGTCGCTTATCGGACGCCCCATTATGGAGTCGCGCACGCAGCCGCCCACGAAGTAGGCCTCGAAGCCCGCCTCTTCCAGCGCATGCAGCACGTCGAAGGCCTCTTCGGGGAAGCGGAATATGTCGCATGGCGGATTCAACGTGATGCTGCCTTTCCGGGTGCGTCTAGACTATGCGGATCGATTGTTGCGGTTCGATTGACACGCGCGGTCGTTCTCGCTCGATGATAGCAAAGCACCCCGCCGTATGGCAGGGTGCCGATGGTTGCTGGTTGCGCGCTGCGCTTTCGCGTTTTCGCGCGCCGCGAAGCTTGCGCCTGTCCTCTGGCGCGAAAAACCGTTGCGCTCTAGACGAAGCGCACGCCCAGGCGCAGCTCCATGTGCTTGCCGAGGCGTTCGGATATCTGCGACAGCGTCTGGATGGGGATGGACGTGTCGCCTTCTTCGAGGTGTGCGATGACGTTCTTGCGCA
Source organism: uncultured Eggerthellaceae bacterium (assembly GCA_965147515.1). GTDB lineage: Bacteria > Actinomycetota > Coriobacteriia > Coriobacteriales > Eggerthellaceae > MGBC163016. The sequence continues at coordinate 3,741 of CBCTKQ010000125.1, forward strand.
CGCCGCACTCCTTGGCGAACTCGGACTGCGTCATGCCGGTTTCCTCGCGCAGCTGCTTGACTGCGTTCGCGATGTCGAAGTCGAGCACGGGTGGCCCCGCCATTTCCACCTGCTGGCCGCCGTAGGGCTGGATTGCCGTGTCTTCCTGGCCGTCCGGCACGTAGACGATCAGGTCGCCCGGCTGGCAGCGCAGCGTCTCGCAAAGCGAGTTCAGCGTGTTGAACCGGATGGCCTTGATCTTGCCGGTCTTGTAGCCGGACAGGTTGACGGTGGACATCCCGATGCGCCCTGCGAGTTCCTGGAGCGACATCTTGCGCTTTGCCAGCGCCTGGTCTATAAGGAGCTTGATTGCCATGATTCCCCTTTGATTCCTTCTCGTTTGCTTGCGGGTGTGTGAGGTCTTGCGGTCAAGATGCTGATTGAAGCCAGAAAATCGTGGGCGGATTGGTTTCTAAAGCGTCTCGTCGGATTCCTGCTGCAATAATACCCCATACTTGAACACGTATGATAGCGCGAAAAACATCGCAGACATCAAAAGAGGGAAGAGATTCAGAGTAGTTCCTGAATTTGATGCGAAGTCTCTGATTATTCCTCCAACTTGAATCGAATTGTTTTGCATTAGGAGAACAAATTGCGAATCTACCAAGCCCAACAATGACTCAAGAATTGACGAGGCGAGAAGAACTAAGGCCAAGATCCTAAGTCGATTTACATTGTTAAGAGAGAAAGGTGTTCTCGCTCCAGAAATGTCGTCTAGCATTCTGCTGAAAATTATTGGGAGAAGGCATGAGTTTGTGGAATACAGAGCGAACAAGAGCGGAACGACAAAAGCAAGGGGAAAAGAATTCGGTGGCAAATCATGTGAGAAAAGGGAATAACACATCAGAACTAAAGCGAAAACCGACCATAAAGCAAAAACAGCAAAGGCAAGGGGGATGCGGACATTTTCTTGGACGCCTAGACTGCGTATCCAAGCTTCCTTCTG
>CBCTKQ010000126.1:0-4673 GCA_965147515.1 uncultured Eggerthellaceae bacterium
CCTGTGAGGCCCGCGATAAGCGAATGCGACTGCGACGTGGGAATGCCGAAGTACCACGCCACGGCTCCCCATACTATGATTGCGACCATGGCGGCCATGATCGCAATAAGCGCGGTGTGCGAGTCGCCCCCGAAGTCCACCATGGTGAAGATAGTGTGGGCGACGGCGGACGAGACCAGCGATATGACGAGCAGGCCGACGAAGTTGCACACCGCCGCCATCATTATGGCCACCTTCGGCCTCATGGCCCGGGTGGACACTGCGGTGGTTATAGCGTTGGGCGCATCGGTGGCGCCGTTGACGATTATAGCGCCGAGAACCAGCAACACCACGACGCAAAGCATCGGGTTGCCTACGAACTGACCGACGAAGTCGGCGAAACTGATTGCCACCTGCTGCCTTTCCCCGAAGAATCGACGGAAAAATGATAACAGAACCGGCTGCATCGCCGACCGTCCGCACGGCCTCGGTTTACTTCGCGTAAACAGCGAAAGACCGTTCCACGCGCTCAGGCTTTCGCGAAGAAAAAGCCTGAGCGTTGGGCTAGGATGGGTCAATGCGCGTTCCACCGCGCGATGCGAAGCAATGGAAAGGGGCAAACGTGGACCAAGCCTACAAGGACGAGACCTGCGCGCAGTTCGCAAGCGACCTCGCCGCGAAGAGCAGCGTGCCCGGCGGGGGCGCTGCAGCCGCCTACGCAGGGGCCATGGGCGCGGCGCTTGCCCAGATGGTCGGGAACTTCACCCTGGGCAAGAAGAAGTACGCCGAGTTCCAAGACGACGTCGAGCGCATCAACGCCAGGGCCGCCTCGCTGCAGGAACGGCTGGTGGAGCTGGTGGACGAAGACGCCGAGTCGTTCCGCCCGCTGGCCGCCGCCTACGCCATCCCCAAGGAGGACCCTTCGCGCGAAGAGGCGATACAGCTCGCCACCGCGAAGGCGGCGGAATGCCCCATGCGCGTCATGAGGCTCTGCTGCGAGGCCGTGGAGCTGCTGGAGGAGCTTGAGGCCAAAGGCAGCCACATGCTGATGTCGGACGTGGGGTGCGGAGCGGCGCTATGCCGCGGAGCCCTGGAGGCTGCGGCGATGAACGTCTACGTGAACACCGCGGCGCTTTCGGACAGGAAGGCCGCTGACGCGCTCGACGGCGAATGCGCGGGCATGCTGGAAGAATACGTCCCACGGGCCGCCGCGGTCGTGGACGGCGTCATGCGCGGCACGAGGAGGGGCTAGTGGCCGAGGTCATGAAAGGAAAGCCCGTCGCCGACGCCATCTGCGCCGAGATCGCCCCCAAGGTCGAGCGCCTGAAGGCGCTTGGAATCGTTCCAAAGCTGGCGATACTGCGCGTCGGCGCCCGTGAGGACGACCTGTCCTACGAGCGAGGCATCGAGAAACGCTTCGGGACGCTGGGGCTGGAGGTTGCGAAGACGGTGCTCGACGCGGACTGCACGCAAGCCGAACTCGACGACGCCATAGAGGCCGTGAACCGCGACGCCTCCATGCACGGATGCCTCATGCTTCGCCCGCTTCCCGACGGCCTGGACGAGGAAGCCGCCTGCAACGCGCTCGACCCCGCAAAGGACCTGGACGGCATAACGCCGGGGTCCCTGTACGGAGTGTTCGCAGACCGCGTGGTCGGGTTCCCTCCCTGCACGGCCGAGGCCTGCATCCGCCTGCTGGAACACTACGGACGCCCCCTCGAGGGCGCGAACGTGGCCGTGGTGGGGCGCTCGCTCGTGATCGGCCGCCCCGTGGCCATGATGCTTCAGGCGCGCAACGCCACCGTCACCATGTGCCACACCCGCACGCGGAACCTGGCAGCCGTCTGCAGAGGCGCCGACATCGTGGTTGCTGCAGCCGGGCGCGCGGGCGTCGTCGGTGCGCTGCACGTGCGGGAAGGCCACCATGTCGTAGACGTGGGGATCAACTGGAGCGAGGAAGCCGGCAGGCTCGTAGGCGACGTCGACTTCGAGGCGGTGGAGCCCATCGTGGAGTCGATCACCCCGGTCCCCGGAGGCGTGGGGTCGGTGACCACCGCGGTTCTTGCCTCGCACCTGGTGGAGGCCGCAGAACGCTCTGTCGGGAACGGCGATTAAGGCCGGGTCCGCGCTCTTTAGTGCTCGTCAGGCTCCCAGCCGAACCGGGCGAACGTGCTGCGCTCGGCGCCTATGGTGGTGAGCGAGTTGTGGCCCGGAAGCACCACGGTGTCGTCGGGAAGCATCGCCAGCCGCTTCATGGACACAGCCATCTCGGCGTCTGACCCGCGCTCGAAGTCGGTGCGTCCGGTGGTGCCGGCGAACAGGGTGTCGCCCGACACCAGCACGGGGTATCCGTCGGGATGGTTTCCGAACTGCGGGATGCAGAACAGGCATATGGACCCGGACGAATGCCCTGGCGTCTCGATGACCTTCCACTGCATGCCGCCCGCCTGCACGATGTCTCCAGAACCGACGATGCGGTCCACCTTGCAGGGATTCCCGACGTGCGACGTGTCGCCCTCGCACGGGTTCTCGACGTACGGGGCGTCCTCGGTCGAGGCTATCACAGGCGCGCCCGTCAGCTCGCGAAGCTCGGCGGCGGCGCCCGTGTGGTCCCAGTGCGAATGCGTGAGCACGATGGCCTAGACCGTAAGGTCGCCGACGCTCTGCATGATGACGTCGGCATGCGCGCTGGGGTCCACCACCATCGCGGCCTCCCCGTCGGATATGACGTACACGTTGTTCTGAAGCGGCCCCATGACCAGGAACTTCACGTCGACGCAGAGACCGTCGACCTTCACCTCGCGGATTGACATGACGATGCCTCCTTTTCAGCGGATCGGAACTACCGCTTGCGCATGGACTCGCCGGGCAGCATGCGCCTGGCGTCGAACACGCCGTCCACTTTGAGCAGGTTGTCTATCACGTAGTCGATCTTCTTCAACTCGTTCACCTCGAACAAGAAGCGCATCTCCACCACGCCGTCGCGGTGCGTGTTGGACGAGCACGACAACACGTTCGCCCCGCATTCCGAGAATATGCGCGTGACGTCCAGCAGCAGATTGATGCGGTCTAGCGCCTCGATGTGTATCTCGACCTTGTAAAGCGACGCGGCGGTGGAGCTTCCCTCCCACTGCACGTCGATTATGCGGTTCGGGTCCTTCTTCAGGTCCTTGGCGTTCGGGCAGTCGGCGCGGTGGACGCTGACGCCGCGCCCGCGCGTGACGAACCCGAGTATCTCGTCGCCAGGCACCGGGTTGCAGCATCGGGACAGCCGAACAAGGATGTCGTCCAGCCCCTTCACCACCACGCCGTTGCTGGAGTGCGCCTCGTGCTTCTTCGGGCGCTTCACGCTGGTGATCATGGGGGGCATTATGCCGGTCGACCCGGCACCCGACCCCACGCGCGGCTTCTCGGACTCCTCGGTGGCGCGGTCGACCAGTATCTTCAGCATGCGGTTGGCGATGTGCTGCGCGCTTTCCTTGCCTCGCGCCAGCTGCACGAACATGTCGTCCGCGTCGTTGAACCCCATGGCGTCGGCCACGATCTTCAGCGCCCTGGCCGAACGCGCGCTGGAAAGCCCAACCCCGTGCTTGCGCATCTCGCGCATCAGGATGTCGTGGCCGTCGGCCAGGTCGGTCGACCGCGTCTGCTTCGAGAAGTAGCTGCGAATCTTGTTGCGGGCGGAAGGCGTCTTCACTATGGAGAGCCAGTCCCGCGAGGGCGAAGCGCTCTTCGAGGTGAGCACCTCGACGCGGTCGCCGATCTTCAGCTCGTAGGTGAGCGGGACTATGGCGCCGTTCACCTTCGCCCCAACGCAGTGGTTGCCAACCTCTGTGTGGATGGCGTAGGCGAAGTCCACCGGCGTGGCGCCGGCGCGCAGCGTCTTCGCGTCGCCGTTCGGCGTGAACACGTAGATTTCGGCGTTGTCCAGGTCCATCTTCAGGCTCTTCAGGAACTCGCGGGAGTCCTCGGTGCCGTCCTGCCAGTCCACCATCTCGCGCAGCCACGCCAGCTGCTTGTCCAGCTCGCCCGAGTCCACGCGGCCGCCGCTTTCCTTGTAACGCCAGTGCGCGGCGACGCCGTACTCGCTGGCGCGGTGCATCTCCTCGGTGCGGATCTGCACCTCGAGCGGCTTGCCCGCAGGGCCCATCACCGTGGTGTGCAGCGACTGGTACATGTTGAACTTGGGCATCGCTATGTAGTCCTTGAAGCGGCCCGGCATGGGGCTCCACAGCGTGTGCACCGCGCCCAGGGCCGAATAGCAGTCCTTCACGGACTTCACGATGATTCGCACCGCGATGAGGTCGTAGATCTCGGAGAAGCCCTTGCCCTTCTTCGTCATCTTCTGATAGATGGAATACAGGTGCTTGGGGCGCCCCATGACGCGCGCTTCGACGCCCACCTTGTGCATCTCGGCCTCGATGACGTCGACCACGTTCGACAGGTACTCCTCGCGCTCGGCCCGCGTGTCCGACACCATGCGAGACACCTGCTTGTACTTGTTGGGCTCCAGGTAGAAGAACGAAAGGTCCTCCAGCTCCCACTTTATGGAGTTGATGCCCAGACGGTGCGCGATGGGCGCGTATATCTCAAGCGTCTCGCGCGACTTGTATATGCGGCGGTCCTCCCGCAGCGACGACAGCGTGCGCATGTTGTGCAGGCGGTCGGCCAGCTTGATGACGATGACGCGGATG
>CBCTKQ010000127.1:0-4650 GCA_965147515.1 uncultured Eggerthellaceae bacterium
GGTACGCCGAGAGTTCCTTGGAGGGCGAAGGAGAACCGCTGGGGCGTCCGCGCAGCGTCAGGCAATACTTCGTCCGGCAGGACGAAGTATCTTATAAGCTCGTGGTTAGTTTGCGTTTAGGCGCTGCGGCTATCATGTCGGCATGGCTGTCGGAATTGCCAAACGGATGTTGAGGAACGCCGCGGAAGTGGCCTTGGAACTGCTGTGGCCGACGCGGTGCGCCGTGTGCGACCTTCCAGGGGACGACGTGCTGTGCAGCGAATGCGAAAGCAAGCTGGTGCCGGTGGACGCATGCATGGCCTGCCCGCGATGCGGGGCTCCCTACGGGGTCGTGCAGTGCACCGAATGCAACGAGGTGATGCTTGCAAGCGCGGGCATGGACGGGCTTCCTGCGGATTCGATGGCTCATGCGCTGCTGCTTGACGACGCCGCCAGGCGCATAGTGAGCGCCTACAAGGACGGCGACGAGCGCAGGCTCGTTCGCAAGATCGCGGAATGGACGTCCCGCTACGTCAGCCCTTCCGAGATGCGCAACGGATACGTGGTCTCATACGTTCCAGACTCGAAGGAGGCGCTGCGCAGGCGCGGGTTCGACCACTCGCGCGAGATCGCCGAGGAAGTGGCCGGCCTATGCGGCCTGGAATGCACGGAACTGTTCGAGCGCCCTTCGAGCGCCGACCAGCGCGAACTCGGGCGGCACCAGCGCATCGACAACATGAAGGGGAGGCTGCGCCTGAAGGAGGACGCTATCGTGCCGAGGCGCGTGCTGGTAGTGGACGACGTGTGCACGACGGGGGCGACCATCTACGCCGCGTGCCTGGCCTTGCGTGATGCAGGCGCGGAAAGCATCCACGCCCTCACCTTCGCCCAGGTGCTGGATTAAGCGCCCACCTTGTTGTCGGAGACCTCGGCCGCCTCGGCGAACTCGGACACGTCGACCGAAATGGTGTGCGCGATGGGCTTCCAGGTGGCCTTCTTCACCAGCGCGACCAGCGCGATTGGGATGTAGGTCAGCATGAAGAACGGGAACGTGAACATGCTTCCGATCTTGCGGGCCTTCGACGCGCGGATGTTGTTCCATTCCACGAACGTGGTCAGCACGCCGAACACGAACATGAACATGAAGTAGTTGAACAGGCAGAAGAATATGGACGAGATGGAGCTGGCCACGGCCACTCCCGTGCTCATGACGCCCGTGAAGCTGAGCACCAGGATGACGGCGTTGAACACGATGGAGATGATGGACAGCAGCATGCCCGGCGCGATGGTCATCAGCATGTCGTAACAGGCGAAGCGATGCCCGCGCTCGTTGGTGAAGATGCCCTTCGCAAGCCCCAAGGCGTAGTGCGCGAACACCTGGTAGAAGCCCTTGGCCCAGCGGAAGCGCTGGTTCCACGAGTCGCGGAAGTTGGTGGGCTGCTCGTCGTAGAGCACGGCCGTGGGGCAGTACTCGATGCGCATGCCGTCGGTGATGGACGACGCCGAGAACTCGATGTCCTCGGTGAGCAGGTGCCACTTCCAGCCGCCCGCGTCCTTCAGCACGTCTGCCGCGATGAAGAAGCCGGTGCCCGACACGGCGCAGGACGTGTTCAGCGTGATGCGCGCCTGGTTGAGGAACTTCGCCTCGCGCAGGAACCACACGCCGTAGCCGGCGCTGATCCAGTTGCTGTCGAAGTTCTTGGAGTTGCGGTAGCTGGTGGACGCCTTCGCCCCGCTGTCGAACGTCTTGTTCATCTCGCGGAAGTAGTTGACGTCAAGCACGTTGTCGGCGTCGAACACGAAGTAGGCCTCGTAGTCGTTGTCGGGGAACTCCTGCCAGATGGCCTTCAGGCCGTAGTCCAGCGCGTAACCCTTCCCCACCTTCTGCGTGTTGTGGCGGGTGAAGACGGTGGCGCCGGCGTTGCGCGCTATGGCCGCGGTGTCGTCGGTGCAGTTGTCGGCGATGACGAAGACGTCGATGAGTTCGGCTGGGTAGTTCTGGTTGCGGATGGACCCGATCAGGTCGCCGATCACCGCCCGCTCGTTGCGGGCCGCGATCATCACGGCATAGCGGTGGTTCCTTTCCGCCTTGCGCACCGGGGCCTTGCGCGTGAGCACCACGAACACGTAGTAAAGCTGGTAGGTGTAGCAGCAGGTGAAGGTGATGAACACGCAGAAGTTGAAGATGTCAATGAACGAAAGCGCTGCCATCGACTGCGATAGTTCGGCGAACACGTCTCTCCTTTGACGCTCTTGTAATGGCCGGCGCCGCAATTAGGGTGCAATCAGCCTGCCGGTTTACCGACACTAAGTTCGTAAGTATACCAATGTTGGGCGTGAATTTCCCGAATACGTTCCGTTACATGACGGAAATGTTAGAAATTCCACGAGTTCATGTAGGCGATCTGCTCGGGCGTGAGCTCGTCGATTTGGATGCCCAGCGTGTCCAGCTTCACCTCGGCGACGCCCTCGTCTATCTCGGGCGGCACGTCGTACACCTTGTTCTGCAGCTGGCCCGCGTGCGCATACAGGTATTCCGCCGCGAGCGCCTGGTTGGCGAAGCTCATGTCCATGACGGAGGCGGGATGCCCCTCCGCGCATGCGAGGTTCACAAGGCGCCCTTCGGCCAGCACGTAGATGCGCCGCCCGTCGGGCAGCGTGAACTCCTGCACGAGCGGCTTCACCTCGCGCACCGACGTGGCGTTGTCGCGCAGCCAGTTCATGTTGATCTCGGAGTCGAAGTGCCCGGAGTTGCAGATTATGGCGCCGTCCTTCATGTTCTCGAAGGCAGGGGCGTCCACCACGTTGCAGTCGCCGGTGACGGTGACCCACACGTCGGCGAAGCGGGCCGCGTCTTCGGCCTTCATCACCTGGTGGCCTTCCATGTATGCTTCGAGCGCCGCCACGGGGTCCACCTCGCACACGATGACGTTCATGCCCATGCCGCGGGCCCGAAGCGCCAGGCCCGACCCGCAGTGCCCATACCCCGACACCACGATGGTGCGCCCCGCCAGCAGGCGGTTCGTGGCGCGGACGATGCCGTCGAGCGTGCTCTGGCCGGTGCCGTAGTGGTTGTCGAAGAAGTGCTTGGTCTTGGCGTCGTTGATGTTGAAGACGGGGTACCCGAGCGCGCCGTCGGCGGCCATCGCCGCCAGGCGCACGACGCCCGTGGTGGTTTCCTCGGTGCCGCCGATGATGCCGGAAAGCTTGTCGGCGTGCTTGGTGTGAAGGGCCGTGTCAAGGTCGGCGCCGTCGTCCATGATTATCTGGGGGTCGGTGTCGATGACCGCCTGGATGTGGCGCTGGTAGGTGTCCATGTCCTCGCCGGTTATGGCGAACACCTTCACCCCGAAGTCGCGCACGAGCGAGGCGGCGGTGTCGTCCTGCGTGGAAAGGGGGTTGGACGCGCAGAGCGCGACGTCGGCGCCGCTGGCCACCAGCGCGCGCATGAGGTTGGCCGTCTCGGTGGTGACGTGCATGCACGCGCCTATGCGCACTCCCTCAAGCGGCTTCTCCTTCTCGAATCGTTCGCGTATTCGGGCCAGCACCGGCATGTCGGCGTCGGCCCACATGATGCGGGCAAGCCCCTCGTCGGCCAAGTTGATGTCCTTGATGTCGCATTCTGCAGCCATTGGCGTGAGTCCTTTCTCGCTTTCGGCCCTTATAACAATCTGCGCAGCTCGTCGATGGCGGAGGCCAGGGCGTCGTGGTCGGCGTCCTTCATCTTCTCGGGCCTCTTCGAGGCGTGGCGCTGCACGTTGGCGACGGCCGCCTTCAGGGCCCTCTTCTCGTCCTTGGGCATGTCTTTGCCTTCGTCCTTCAGCTTGTCCTCGGCCTTGCTCAGCAGCTTGCGCGCCTCCTCCACCTGGGCGAACTGCGCACGGCGCGCGGCGTCCTCGGCCGCGTACTGCTCGGCGTCGCGGATGGCCGCCTGTATCTCGGCGTCGGTCATGCGCTCGGAGTCGGTGATGGTGATCGACTGCTCGTTGCCCGTGCCCAGGTCCTTGGCCGTGACGGTGAGTATGCCGTTGGCGTCGATGTCGAAGCTGACGTTGATCTGCGGCACGCCCGCAGGGGCGCGCTTTATGCCCTTCAGCCAGAACTTCCCGATGGACTTGTTGTCGGAGGCCATGGGGCGCTCTCCCTGCATGATGTTTATCTCCACCTTCGTCTGGAAGGCGCCGGCCGTCGTGAATATCTGCTCGTAGTGCACGGGAAGCGTGGTGTTGCGCTCGATGACGCGCGTGGCCACGCCGCCCACGGTCTCGATGGCGAAGGACATGGGGACGACGTCGAGGAGCAGCAGTTCGCCGCCGCGGGGCATGAGCGCTCCGCCGCCGCTGCGGGCGCCCGCCAACGTGGCCGCCTGTATGGCAGCGCCCTGCGCCACGCACTCGTCGGGGTTGATGCTGCTTTCGGGCCGCTTGCCCGTGAGGGCCTCGACATGCTTCTGCACGGCGGGAATGCGAGTGGAGCCTCCCACCAGAAGCACTCGCCCGAGCTCGCTCGCCGCAATGCCGGCGTCGTTTAGGGCCTGCTGCACGGGCGCCGTGGTGGCCTCCACCAGATCGCGCGTCAGGTTCTCGAACTGCGCGCGCGTGACGGTCTCTTCCAGATGAAGGGGGCCTTGGGCGTTCTGCGACAGGAACGGCAGGTTCACCACCGTGGATT
>CBCTKQ010000128.1:0-4642 GCA_965147515.1 uncultured Eggerthellaceae bacterium
AAGAAGCGTTGGGCCGACCTGATCGACGGGTACTTCGACGGCGACCGGCGCTTCGCGCTGGTGGTGTCGCTGATTGACGTGCGGCACGACCCGAGCGCGCTGGACCGAAGCATGGTGGCCTTCCTGCAGGAGTCGGGGCTGCCGTTCGCCATAGCGCTGACGAAGGCCGACAAGCTTTCGAACCAGAAGGCGCTTTCGCAGCGCAAGGCCATCTGCAAGGCGCTTGGGGTGAGCACGCGCGGCGAGGACGCCGTGCCCGTGGTGCTGACATCGGCCGAAAGCGGTCGCGGCATCGAAGAACTGCAAGACCTGATCGCCGAGGCGTGCGCAAGGGTTTAGCGTCCGCGCAGCTTCTGGCAATACTTCGGCCGGCAGGACGAAGGATTAAGAAATGTGTCCCAGGAAATCTTTCGTGCGGTCGTGCTGCGGATGGTCGAAGACCTGTTCGGGCGTGCCTTCCTCGACGATGACGCCGCCGTCCATCAGGATGACGCGGTCGGCCACGTCGCGCGCGAAGCCCATCTCGTGGGTGACCACGATCATGGTCATTCCGCCTTGCGCAAGGTCCTTCATGACGGCAAGAACGTCGCGGACGAGCTCGGGGTCGAGGGCGCTGGTGGCCTCGTCGAACAGCATGACGTGCGGGTCCATGGCAAGCGCACGCGCTATGGCGACGCGCTGCTGCTGCCCGCCCGACAGTTGCGAGGGCTTGTAGTCCATGCGGTCGGCGAGCCCCACTTCCGAAAGGCGCGCCTCGGCCACCTGGGCGGCTTCCTCCTTCGGGCGCTTCAGCACCTTCTGTTGGGCAAGCATGACGTTGCGCTTGGCCGTGAGGTGCGGGAACAGGTTGAAGTTCTGGAAGACCATGCCCACGTGGGCGCGGATCTCGTTGATGTTGACCTTCTTGGCGGTAATTTCCGTGTCTTCGAAGAAGATGCGGCCGCCGGTTGGCTGTTCGAGCAGGTTTATGCAGCGCAGCATGGTGGACTTGCCCGACCCGGACGGTCCAAGCACCACAACCACCTCGCCGCGCTTGACTTCGAGGTTGATGTCGCGGAGCACTACGTTGTCGTCGAAGGCCTTCTGAAGGTTCTCGATGCGGATCACGACTTCGCCGGGAACGGCCTCCACGCCAGTGTTCACGCTGGTGTTCACGCTGTCGGTCATGCTCCCTCCCCTGCCCGTCGTTCGTACGTTTCGGTTGCGGCGCTCGCCATTGCTTGTGCGTCGCCGGCGCTGGCAGCCGCGTCAAGCTGCGCCGCCGTAGGCATGGACATGCCCGATGCGTCGGATGCGTTGCCCTTCTTCTTGCGCTTCTTCCTAACGACGCCGTCAAGCCTGCGTTCCAGGTTGCCGACGAGCTTGGCCAGCGGCAGCGTGATGACCAGGTAGAAGCAGGCCGCCACGATGTAAGGCGTGATGGAGCCGGTGTTCGCCACGATCATCTTCGCGTCGTAGACCATTTCCATGACGCCTACGGCGGCCAGCATGGACGTGTCCTTGTACAGCAGGATGAACTCGCTGGTGAGCGTGGGGATCACGCGGCGCACCGTCTGCGGGATGATGACGAACAGCATGGTCTGCGCGCCGTTCATGCCCAGCGAACGCGACGCCTCCGTCTGTCCCTTCGGGATGGACTGTATGCCCGCGCGGAATATCTCGCACATGTATGCCGCGGAGTTCATGGCCAGCACGATGAAGCCCAGCACGAACGGCGGGATGCTGATCCCGGCGAGCGGGAGCCCGAAGAACGCGATGTATATCTGCAGGAACAGCGGCGTCCCGCGCACGACGTTGACGTAAAGCGAGCCTATGCCGCGCAGGATGCGGAACTTCGACATGCGCATCAGCGACAGCGCCAGGCCAACGGGGATGGCGCACGGAAACGAAACCGCCACGATGGCGATGGCCAGAAGGAAGCCGTTGAACACTATGGGTATGCTGCTCACGATGAGCGGCGGGTTGAAGAACAGGCGCAGGAACTTGTTGGAGTTCCACGCCTGAACCCAGTCCTGCTGCTCGAGGCTCTTCGACAGCTGGTCGGTGGCGGACACGGTGACCACTTCGATCGGGTCGGCCTCGAACGGAAAGGTGGTGCCGTCTTCCAGCGTGTAGGTGCCGGAGAGCGGCATGGCGCCGCCCTGGGCCGGGAAGAAGACCTCGTAAAGCTCGATGCGGAAATATCCGCCGGGGCCGTACGCCTCGGGGAACTTGGCGACGAAGTTGTCGCCCTCTGCGGATACTTCCGCATCAATTACGGTGCGGTCCATGTTCTTCTCGCCGGAAAGCATGGTGATGCGCGCGTCGTCGACGCCGAACTGGGTGCCTTCGGGAAGCGTGAGCGTGAGCTGTGTGATGGCCTCGTCGGCCGATGCCTGGCCTTCCCAGGTTATGCGCGTCTCGGAGCCGCCGTACACCGCAGACCCGGAATCGCCGTTGGGGCGCGCGGTGGCCTTCGCGGTTTCGAGGGCGTAGGCCTGCTGGGGCGCGATGGCCGGCAGCGCCGCCGTGAACGCGAATAGCGCCAGCAGCAACGCTGACGCTACGCGCTTGGATATGTTCGTCGTTGTCGTTTGCATGGTTGGAAGATGAGCGAGGCTTCCTGCAGTGGCCCGAATTGCCTTGATACGAAGCGAGGCTGGCCTTCGTGCCGCCTCGCCGGGATAGAAAGGCAAAGCGGGTTGCTGCAGGAAGCCGCAGCGTCAAGCCGTTTCGACGTTCGGCAGAACGTCGAAACTCCTTAGAACCACTTGTCTTCGAGCTGCTTGATGGTGCCGTTCTCCTGCAGGGTCTTCAGCGCCTCGTCGATCTGCTTGGTGAGCTCGGGGTTGTCCTGGGAGACGACCGCGGCGTATTCCTCGCCGGTGGCGTACTCGAGGACGATCTGGGCATCGCTGTAGGCGGTGTCGATCATGCGCTGCACGACCGCAAGGTTGGTGCACACGGCGTTGGCCTGGCCGGACTGCATCGCAGCGAAGCAGTCGGTGGAGTTGCCATAGCCCTGGACGGTGGCGTTCGGGAAGTTCTCCTGAACGTAGGTCTCGCCGGTGGTGCCGGTCTGCACGGCGATGATCATGCCGGCGTTGTTGAGCGCTTCGGCAGCGTTCTGCTCGGTGATGCCGGAATCCTTCATGACGGCAATGGCCTGGTCGTCGATGTAGTAGGACTCGGTGAAGTCGATCTCCTTCGCACGGTCGGGGTCGATGGAGAAGCCGGACATTCCGACGTCGCCCTGGCCGCCGGCGGTGATGGCCGGGATGATGGTGTCGAACTGCATCTGGACGAAGTTGGGCTCGAGACCCATCTGCTCGGCGACGGCCTTGGCGAGGTCGATCTCGAAGCCTTCGAGCTCGCCGTTCTCGATGTTCTCGAACGGCGGGTAGTCCGGAGAGGTGATGATGGTGAGCTGGCCGTCGTTCAGCAGCGTGACCTCGGTGGATTCGGCGGCAGCCGAGCTGGAGCTGGAGGCCGACGAGCTGCTGGAGCTGGAGCCGCCGGAGCAGCCAGCCAGGCCGAGCGATGCGGCGAGGACGCCGCAAGCAGCGAATGCTGCAAGTTTCTTGAACTTCATAAGTCCCCTTTCATCGCGAGTCGCAAAGTTCGAGCGCGCGGAATTGCGCGTTCCCTTCTGCAAATAGCTTGCTAAGTATCCCACAAAACGTCCCTGACGTGCAGAAGTTACTGCAGCGTCAGGCAATACTTCGGCCGTCTAAGGCCGAAGTATTTTACGCATCCATTGGTGCGGGACGCCTTCGTCGTCGGCGTAGGGGCCGTATTCCGCATAGCCGTTGGCGTGGTAGAAGGGCATGGCGCGCACCTGCGCGTGGAGCTGCATTTCGGATGCGCCGGCCTCGGCGGCGACGCGCTCCGATTCCTTGAGCAAAAGCGAGCCGAGGCCGCCGTGCCGCGCCTGGGGCATGACGGCGATGCGCCCGACGACCCAGGCGTCGGGCGCGGCATCCATGTCTTCCGGGAACTGGTGTTCCAGACGTGCAGGGAATATGCGCGTGGTGCCTATGGGGCTTTCGGGGTCGGCGGCCTCGGTGTCGTAGGCCGTGACGTACACGACGTCGGGATGGCCGTCGATGACGTCGAAGTCGTACGAGAAGCCCTGCTCCACCATGAACACGTTCGCGCGCACGTTGAACGCGTCGTGCATGTTGCCTTCGTGCTTGAAAACGATGGCCACTAGTCTTCGTCGTCCAGTTCTGCCAACAGGTCGTCCATGTCGGCGGCGATGTCGCCGTCGAGCTGCATTGGGCCTTCGATGCGGCACGTGTAGTCGCCTTCGGGCCCGATGTCGATCAGCACGTGGCTGCCGTCGAACAGCTGCCCCTTGATTACCTCGCCCGCGATGCGGTCGACGATCTGGCGCTGGATGAGCCTCTTGAGCGGACGCGCGCCGTAGACCGGGTCGAACCCGTCGATGGCCAGGTGCTCCATTGCCGCCGGCGTGACGTCGAGCGTGACGCGGCGCTTCGCCAGACGGTCGCGGACCTCTTCCAGCTGGATGTCGACGATGGGCTCGATGGCGCTGATGGAGAGCTCGTTGAACGTGACGATGTCGTCGATGCGGTTAAGGAACTCGGGGCGGAAGTGGTTCCGCAGCGCGTCCTGCATCTGGTTCGCGAACTCGGCCATG
>CBCTKQ010000129.1:0-4633 GCA_965147515.1 uncultured Eggerthellaceae bacterium
TGGACGCCTGCATCTGCGCGGTGTCGGCCGCCTCGCCCGAGACGGCGTTCCCTTCGGATGCGGCCTCGCCTTCGTCCTGGACGAGGGCGGGCCCCACTTCGAACGACGCCACGCCATCCGTGGAAGGCAACGCCTTGTCTCGGGCTATGCGGTCGACGAGGCTTCTGATCTCGGGGACGGCGACGCCTTCCTTGCCGTCGGCGACGGACACCTGGTACAGCGCGGTGCCCGTCGCTCCCTGCGGATGGTAGTAGGTCTCGACCAACGAGGCGTCCTGGGTCTCTATGGGGACCGTGACGTCGGCCACGTCGTCGAGCCACATCACGCTCTCGACCCCGTCGATTCCCTCAAGCGCCTGCTTTACCTCCAGCGCCTCCGCTATGCCCACGTCCCGCACCATCACGTTGGCGTTCGGCATGGGTTGCGTGAACTCGTCCTCCATTATCGAAACGGCGGTCGTCGACTGCGCCGATTCGGGAAGGTAGCTGACCATGTTGTAGTTGGTCTTCACGAAGGGGATGCAGCATGCACACAACAGGGCGACTGCCAGAAACGCCGCGACCACGGCCTTGCGATGCCTGATTATTCCCCAAACAAACCTGTCCATGGACCCATTGTAGAGCAAGCAGCCACGTTGGGCGTGCCATTGGAACGCATCTAATGGCACGCGCAACGCCACGTCACGCTAGATGCCGTAGAACTCGCTCTTCAGCGGGCGGGTGAACAGCTCGCGGGCCATGGTGCGAAGGCCGGCCCCGTTCCACACGATGTCGCGCACCGCGTCGGTCAGGGGAAGCTCGACGCCGTGCTCGATGCTCAAGGCCTCAAGCGTCTTGCACGCGACGGCGCCTTCCACGACCATGTGCGTGTCGGCCTCGAAGTCTTCCATGGTCTTGCCGCGGGCTATGTAATCCTGGCCGAAGCGGCGGTTGCGCGAATGCCGCGACATGCAGGTGACCACCATGTCCCCGGCTCCGGCAAGCCCCATGCAGGTAAGGGCGTTGCCGCCGCAGGCCGACACCATGCGCCCCATCTCGGCGAGCCCGCGCGTGATGAGCAGCGCCGCGGTGTTGTCGCCGTATCCCATGCCGTACGATATTCCCACGGCGATGGCGATGACGTTCTTGAACGCGCCGCAGAGCTCGACCCCCACCGGGTCGTCGGATGCGTAGGTGCGGAACTTCTCGGTTGCGAACAGGTCGCGGAAGAACAGGACGGTGTCCTCGCCCGTGCCGGCGATGACGGTGGCGGAAGGCTGCCCTTCCACGACTTCCTCGGCGTGCGTGGGACCGGAAAGGACCGCGATGCGGTCCGCGTTGCCGACGACCTCGGCCACCACCTGCGTGAGAAGAAGCCCGCTTCCCGCCTCCACTCCCTTCGAACAGACGACCACGGGCACGTCAGCCGGCAGGAAAGGCGCGACCATTTCCGCAGTAGAGCGGATGTACCGGGATGGCGTGACCAGCACCACGGCCTGTGCGCCGGACAGCGCCTGCTCGGCCGACGTGGTGCAGCGCACGTTGTCGGAAAGGTCGGATTCCGCAAGGTATCGGGGGTTCCTGTGGTCGCGGTTGATGCCGTCGGCGACGGCGGCGCTGCGCGCCCACATTGCGACGTCGAGGCCCTTGCCTCCGAGGACCTGGGCAAGCGCGGTGCCCCACGATCCTGCGCCGATGACGGCTACCTTCACTTCCTGCCCCCGATCGTGCTCTCGGTGCCGTTGCGCAGCCTCTCGATGTTGCTGCGATGCGCCCATAGGACGGTGATGGCGCCAAGCGTGATTATCGCGAAGGCCGGCCACTGGCCCCAGAAGAAGACCAGCGCGAACAGCGGGCAGGCGACGGCGGCTGCGATGGAGCCCGCGGAGACATGCCGCGTTGCCGCTACGAACACGACGAACACCGCAAGCTCGGCCAAGGCGCCCGCCGGCCCGAAGAGGAAAAACAGGTTGCCGACGGCCGCGGATATGCCCTTGCCGCCCTTGAAACCGATCCACGGGCTGAATATGTGCCCCCACACGACCCCGACGAAGGCCAAGGCCACCGCCGTCGATGCAAGCAGAGGGCGCGCTTCGCCCAGATGCTGGACGCACTGCAGCCCGAGCCACCCGGTCAGCAGCCCCTTGCCGAAGTCGAGCAGGAACACGGCCGCCGCGCCGCCCTTGCCGAGAGTGCGCGCCGCGTTCGTGGCCCCGATGTTTCCCGACCCCTCGCTGCGTATGTCCTTGCCGAAGAACAACCTGGACACGACGACCCCCCAGGGAATCGACCCTATCAGAAACGAGGCGACGAACAGCCCCGCCACCATGAGTCCCGCCACCAGGATGTCGGGGGCCTGGAAGGATGCGGGGAAGGAAGGGGCCGCAGGAGCCCATGGCGCGCTCGGCGGCGTTATGAGGGAGAACAGGTTCACGGGTCAGTCCTTCTTCTTGAAGCCGATGCGGATGGGTGTGCCTTCCAGCGGGAACGAGGCGCGCAGGCGGTTCTCGATGAAGCGCTTGTAGTTGTCGGTGACCACGTCGGGACGGTTGCAGAAGAACGTGAAGCGCGGCGGGCATGTTCCCGTCTGCGTCACGTACTTGATGCGCAGGATGGTCTTGCCCTTGGTGACCGTGAAGCCGGTCTCCTGCACCTCGGAAAGCCAGCGGTTGAGCCTTGAGGTGGAGAACTCGGCCGTGAAGTTCGCGTAGGCCGCGTCGATGGCGCCCCACACCTTCTCGACGCCCTTTCCCGTGAGCGCCGATATGGCGACGTCGGGCGCGTACCCCACGAACTGCATGTCGTCCTCTAGCGCCTCGCGCACCTTCTTCTTGCCTTCGGGGCCTTCCACCAGGTCCCATTTGTTGAGCACCACTACCATGGCGCATCCGCGCTCCTTGGCGTAGTTGGCGACGCGCTGGTCCTCGTTGGTGACGCCTATCTCGGAATCGATGACCAGCACCGCGACGTCGGCGCGGTCGATGGCCTTCATCGCCCGCACGAAGCCGTAGTATTCGACGTCCTCGCTGATCTGGCTCTTGCGGCGAAGGCCCGCCGTGTCCACGATGCGGTAGAGCACGCCGTCGTGTTCGACCAGCGTGTCGATGGCGTCGCGCGTTGTGCCGGACACGGGGCTTACTATGGAGCGCTCGCCCTTTGTGAGGCGGTTGGTGAGCGAAGACTTGCCTGCGTTGGGCCGTCCGATGATGGCGACGTTGATGGCAGGCTCCTCGTCGGGGTCGCCTTCGGCGCCCGTCTCGCGGAGCAGGCGCACGGCCTCGTCGAGCAAATCGCCCGTGCCGTGCCCGTGCGTGGCCGACACCGGCCACCCTTCGCCCAGCCCCAGGCTCATGAACTCCCACATCCCGTCCTCGGCCTGGGGGTTGTCCATCTTGTTCACCACCAGAAGCACGGGAGCCTTCGACTTCTGCATGATCCTGGCGACGTCCTCGTCGTCGGTCTGCAGCCCCACCTTGCCGTCCACGACGAGCAGGATGAGGTCGGCCTCGGAGGCAGCCTCGAGCGCCTGGCTTCGGATGGACTTCTGGAAGGCGTCGTCGCTTGCCACCTCTATTCCGCCGGTGTCGACCAGCATGAAGTCCATGCCGTTCCAGTCGGCCGCATGGTAGCTGCGGTCGCGCGTTACGCCGCGCATCTCGTGCACGATGGCGTCGTTGGTCTGCGCTATTCGGTTCACCAGCGTGGACTTCCCGACGTTCGGGCGCCCCACGATGGCGACTAGGGGAAGAGACATCCCTGCATCTCCTTAAATGTTCGAAGAAGGCTTGGAGGCCTTGGCTGCTGCCTCCATACAGTCTATCGGATTGGAGGGCGCCTCGAACACGCGCTCGCCGATTTCGGGGCAGACGTGGCGCCTTATGTCGCCGAGCGTCCACCCGTCGAGCGTCACGCCGTCGTCGTTGAACATCCCGGCGGGCACGAAGTAGGCGACGTGTTTCGCATCGTCCACGCCGCCTTCGCGCAGCCCTTCCCAATCGCGCGATATCGCGGCGGCGACGTCGCATCCGCAAAGCAGGCCGGTGACGTCGACGTTTCCGCCGAAGAAGTCGTTGTGCACGAACAGGGCCTGCATGCGGGGAACAAGCGCCGCCTCTTGCAGAAGGCGGGGAATGTAGGCCGCCATGGCCTCTCCGCATACGAGGCGCGCGCGCATGCCCGATTCCTCCATCGCCCTCGAAAGGCGCGCCGCCGTTTTGGAAGTCACTCCTTCGCGGAAGGAGTCGGCCATGCTCCGCACGATGCCTATGCCGTCCTCGAACATGGAGAAGTCGCCGTAGAACCCGGCGTCGGGAAGCATGTCGAGCACGTCCGTCCCGTAGGCGTTCAGGTAGAACTCGTCGGCCGCGTGCACCCATGGCGTGCCGCGTTCCGCAAGCGCGCGGCGCTGCAGGGGCTCCAGCTGCTTCAGCACGCGCAGCGCGCTTTCGGGGTCGTCGAAGCTTTCGCGGAAGACGCCCTGGTGCCTGGTGAACCCCAAGGGCACTATTCCCACCGTCTTTATCCCGGGGCGGGCGTAGGCCCATTCGAGCGTCTCGTCCAGAACCGCGCCGTCGTTCTCGCCGGGAAGCAGCACGACCTGCGCGTCGAACTCCACGCCCTCGGCGAGCAGCCGTTCCAGGTTCTCGATGCCCGCG